>CAVJQR010000129.1:1614-8087 GCA_963651605.1 Agathobaculum sp. | reverse complement strand
GGCTCACCCCGATCATTGTAAATTTGTGGAAGAGCGTTGGAATACGGAAGTGGTTCGTTTCCAGGAATCTGACTTTGTAAAAGGAAATTGGTGATCAAGTGGAGAATTGATAGTGCCAAAAGTAGAAGACAATAGGGGCTTTTGTCAATTCGTTCATGAGAGATTCCTCCTATAAATAACGAAAAAAGGTAGATATGATTTGTTTTCCGAATGCGAAGATTAATTTAGGTTTGAACATTGTCCGCAAACGGCCGGATGGTTATCATGATATCGAAACGGTCTTTTATCCGATTCCTGTCAAGGAGGCATTGGAGATTTCGGCAGCTCCTCAGACCACTTTTCATGCTTCCGGCATACCTGTAGATGCTCCGGCTGAAAAGAATTTGGTAATGAAAGCCTATGCGAAAATGAAAGCACTGTATGCTATTCCGGAAATGGAGGTTAATTTGCTGAAAGCTATCCCGATGGGGGCCGGTTTGGGTGGTGGATCGGCAGATGCGGCTTTCATGCTTAAATTGATAAACGACTATTGTTCATTGCATCTTTCAAACGAAACGTTGGAGGAAATAGCGGCTACAATAGGGGCAGATTGTCCATTTTTTATTCGTAATACGCCAGTCTTTGCTACGGGTATAGGAAACCAATTCGAACCGATATCCCTCGATTTGAAGGGATGGTATCTCTGTTTGGTCAAACCGGATCTGTTTGTTTCCACTGCTGCTGCCTATGCCAAAGTGAAACCTGCCGAGCCGGCTCTCTCTTTGAAGGAGATTATTCAAAAGCCTGTGGAACAATGGAGGAGGTTGATGGTCAATGATTTTGAAGAAAGTGTCTTCCCGGAATTTCCATTGATTCAATCAGTGAAGGAAAAATTATACGCTGAGGGTGCTGTTTATGCTGCCATGTCGGGATCCGGATCGTCTGTGTTTGGACTATTCAAGGAGGCAACAGACTTGAAACCTTGTTTCTCGGGAAATTTTGTGTGGGAAGGTGTCTTGGAATAAACAGATTGTCTATGAAGTTCGACAGTGATTTTTTACAACAACTCTTCTCTCAAGCAGAAGCCAATCCGAGGAAACGGCAGCATTTCGATCTGCGGACCTCTACAGAAGATAACAGCCAACGTATGCTGAACGCCTTATTACCCGGGACAGAAGTGGCGATTCATCGTCATCCGTCAACAGCGGAAACCGTGGTTTGCCTCTGCGGAAGATTGGACGAAATATTGTATGAAGAGCTCCTTTCAGCCGAACAGCCAACAGATTCATCGCTTGTCTGTTCTGAAAAATCTCAAGGAGTATTGCGGGAAATAGAGCGTATTACCCTTTGTCCTGCTGAAGGAAAATATGGGTGTCAGGTACCCAAAGGAGTGTGGCATACGGTGGAGGTAATCGAACCGTCCGTTATCTTTGAAGCAAAAGATGGTGCTTACGAACCATTCCATCCCGAAGATATTTGGATACGTTAAGATCGGGTCGTTTTCAGGATGGTAATTGCCTTGTTCTCCGATGTTGGGTAATGGAGTTGTTACCTTATTGTTAGGAATGGAGGTGGTGCAGACCTTTCGAAAAAGAGTGCCCACCTCCTTGGGGGAGAGATCCTATTTATCGAAAAAATGAATCAATAATTTTTAGAGCAAAGTGTGTTGTAATCTGTTTCAATTTTAGGAATTTCCCACACCCAACCTTGCGCATCTTTGTCCTTTTCCAAGAATGTACAGAAAGCAATATCAAAGTTGGATCCACGTTTAATGGACAGATGCAATCGTTTCAAATCGTAAAAACGAAAGCCTTCCCCCCATAATTCTATCCGGCGACTGTTCATAATCTCCTCTGCTAATGCATCACCTGTGTTCCCTTTTGAGGCATAAGACGGATCGCGAGTCTTTTGGAATTTGGTAAATACTGTTTGTGCTTCTTCATTTTTTCCTGCCCGGGCCAACGCTTCGGCTTGGGTGAGGTACATTTCTGCCAAGCGCATAAATGCAACATCGCCGACGGCATTGGCTGTTGAACGGGCTGTAAACTTCCGGTTTTGATAAACGTTCTTTGCAAAATTGGATGCCGGGACAGACGCTTCCCCCGTCGGGTCCCACCACGCGCGGCGTAAGTCTGTTTGTGACATCGTATCATATGTCTCTGCATTGATGCATTTCACCCCTTGACGGTTGGCAGAGGAGCTAAAGTTCCATGACATATAAGCGTAGAACGAGTAAAAATAAACCGTCATATCGTCGGGAGTCATGGCGGCATACATGGCCTCTTTCGTCTCAGAGGTGATATTGGCGAATCCATGATTCAACTGATTTCCGGTCATCAGTTTGTGTCCTTTGGCTTCGGCCAAGGAGATAGACTTCGCTGCATAATTCGCCGCGTTAGTATAATCTTGCATGGCCAGTGCCACACGTGCCTTCAATCCCCATGCCACCATCTCACTGTAGTGGTTGACTCCCGCTACTATTATTCCATTCAGAAGCGAACAAGCCTGGTCCAAGTCTCCATTGATTTTGGCATATACCTCTTCTACTGAATGACGCGCTAACTCTTCCGCCTCTGCTTTTTCCCGATAAGGAATACCGTCTTGCGTGTTTTGCATGCCGGCTTCGTAGCGTTTGGCATAAAGCTGGACCAAATTAAAATGGGCCCATGCGCGGATACATAAAGCTTCCCCTTTTATTTGGTTAAACAATTCCTGGTTGGTCACATCAACTTCCTCCAAACCGGCCAAGATTTTGTTGGCGTTCAGAATCCATTGATAATAGATTTTCCAAAACATGTAGTTGTAGCCGCTTGTCTCATTCATATTGCATTGCCATCCTAAATAGGCGGCCTTCATCCAAGTGTTCGTCTTCCAATTTATATCGTCTGCCTCTGCATCACGGCACATCATAAAACCCGGCTCACCGCCAAGACATTGATATCCGGTTTCCTGTGAGACCATTTCTTTGTGAATTCCGTTCAGTGCAATATAAAGATTGTCTAAAGAGGAATTTATAGCCGTTTCTGAAACAGCCGTAGAGGGTAAAGTGTCCAAATAATCATCGGCACAACCGACCAGGAACATGGTTCCAATGGTTGCCAATCCTACTATTATATTTTTAATTGATCTCATAATTCGTTTGTTTTTTAGAATGAAACATTAAGTCCTAAGGTAAAATTGCGGGATGGCATATACTCATTATATGTTATACCGGAATAGTTGGCCATTGGATTCAATCCTTGGCGGGCTTTCAACATGAAGAGATTTTCTGCCGTCAGATTCAAGCGGGCACTCTTAATCATCACCTTGCTTAACCAAGCTTTCGGGAGCTGGTAACCAATCGTTACCGATCTTAAATTAAGATAATTGGAACTGGTAAGCCAGCGGGTTGAATATGTTTGGCCGATGTTTGTGTTATGGCTTGCACTGTTGTCAACACGGGGAACCTTGGTGATATCGCCTGCCTGCTTCCATGCTTTCAACAGATCCGGGCTTTGTGCATAACCAAATTCAGTCATACTCATCATGGTGGCATAGTTTGCGTCCAAAATCTGACCGCCCAACTGGTAAGAGAATACAGCCGCCAAATCGAAGTTCTTATAACTTGCTCGGATATTAAATCCACCAAACATGTCAGGTATAGAAGAACCGCTGAAATCGTATTTGGCATAAGTATAAGAATTGGTCAACTCCTTACCGTCAAGAGTTACGACTGTTTTCTTGTAGGCATCGTACTGACTTTGCGAAATATTGTTGTCTCCTGTTCCGATATTCCCTTGGTTGTACTTACTCACATCCGCCACATACAAGCCGTTTCCTGTCTGAGGATCAACACCATGCCATTGACGAAGCCAGAATTCATAAATGGATTTCCCTTCTATCCACTTTTTGGATCCGCTGATATAGCCATTTTCTTTCATGGTGGCCGGCAAGTTCTTGATCTTGTTCTTCACAAATGTGGCATTGGCTCCGACGGAGAGGCTCCAGTCTCTGTTCTTGAATGCGGTATAATCCAACTCGATTTCCACACCGGAGTTGGTGACTTTGCCGATATTCTGTATGATGGAGGTCACCCCGACGGATGCCGGTTGGGAAACGTCAAACAGCAAATCTTTGGAATCTTTCTTGAAATATTCGATGGTTCCGGTCAAACGATCAAACAATCCGAACTCAAGGGCGACGTCCGTTGATATTTGTGTCTCCCATTTCAGCGACGGATTGGCGATCACCGTGAAGTATGCTCCCGCTTCAGACGCGTTTTTATACCCCAAACCGTATAAAGTCTGGTAAGGATAATAGTCGGCATAGCCGTCTCGATCCAGAATATTGTCATTACCTGTTTCTCCATACGAAGCACGTAACTTCAAATTGTTCACCCAGTTTACATTCTCCTTCAAGAAATCTTCTTCGCTGATTCTCCAACTTGCGCCGAACGACCAGAAATTACCCCAGCGGTTTTCAGGAGCAAAACGGGACGAACCATCATGACGATAGGAGAGAGATGCGTAATACTTATGAGCATAGTCGTAATTGATACGCCCGAAATACCCCTCCTTTTTATAGGTGTCTGTGTATGAGCTGAGCGAACTGATGTTCACAAAATTACCGAATTCATACATGTTCGCAACAGTTTCCTGTGTCTTCATACCATATAGATACTCATATTTATAGGAATAGTTTTCATGACCCAGCAAAACATCAAAGTTATGATTCCCCCATGATCTGTTATAGGTTATCAATTGATTGAATGTTTGGGTCAGCGTTCTAGTTGACATTTGGTTCAATCGTCCCGGTCCGGCCGTACCGTCACCTACTAAAGGATTTTCATAGACCTTACGTCGGTAATCCACATTGTTGATGGAGTAATTGACGGTAAGACTCAATCCTTCGAGAGGAAATAGAGTGATGTACGTATGGCCCGTCTGATTAACACGCACCAGTTCGCGTTGGTTGAACTCTGTTTCAGCTATTGCATCTCGTCCGTTGTTCGACAAACGGGTCCCTTCATAGTCATAAATGTACTCTTTCGGGTTAGTGGTAGCCTTACCGTTGGCATCCAAATAGGCTCCGGTCTGCAAATCATGTTTATGGACAGGGTATATAGGAGCCATGACGCGGATAAAACGGGTCAGGTTGCTATAGGCACTTGAATTGTCGGAGGTGGAAGTTGAGTAATTGGATAGGGTACGGGTAGCCCCAAGGTTCAAGCCGGTCTTGAACCATTTCACGGGATTGACATTATAATTCACACGCCCCGTGTAACGTTCAAAGTCAGTCTTGATCATGTATCCGTTGTCGCTCAAGTAGCCAATCGAGGCATACGTGTCACTTTTTTCGGTTTTTGTGTTGTAACTTAAATTGTATTCTTGACGATAACCTGTCTTGAAAGCGGCGTCTTCCCAATCCAAATCATCTCCCCATTTCAACGTAGTGGCAGAAGAATTCAGTTTCCCATCAACACCGACAATGGCATCATCCGCCACGCCCACAAAAGGATTATACTTCAATTCGCTTCCAATTTCGGAAGAAGCCTGTGAAGCTGCTGTTGCGGCATCCGCACCGGAAGAGATATAAGCGTTTTTCAACATCTCCCATTGCAACGAGTAGAAATCATAAATCCCTACCTTTTTGTAATCTTTATAAGCACGGTTGGACCAACCTTGGTTGATGGTCAGGCTGATTCCTGTTCCACCTGTCTCTTTTCCTTTCTTGGTGGTGATCAAGATCACGCCGTTACCTGCACTCGAACCATACAAAGAAGTAGAAGCAGCATCTTTTAAAATGCTCATTGATTCAATGTCGGCAGGATTTATATCACCTATATTGCCATTGTAGATGCTACCATCCACCACATACAGTGGCGCATTGGATGCATTGACGGAACCGAAACCGCGAATACGGATCGAGGAAGATTCGCCCGGTTGGCCGGTAGCAGCTGTCACTTGAACACCGGAAGCATTTCCTTCCAAGGCAGCTGTAACATTCGAGATTGCTCGTTTCTCGATGGATTTAGCTCCAACCATGGAAGCGGATCCGGTAAAGGAAGATTTTCGCTGTGTGCCGTAAGCCACCACAACGACTTCATCGATCAGTGCCATATCGCTTTGCATCACTATTCTTTGTTCTCCTGCTTTTATCGCCAACTCTTGCGTTTTCATGCCGACGAACGATACGGCTAAAGTTTTGGCGTTGGCCGGAATGTTGGTAATGCGGTATCGGCCGTTCATATCGGTGACCGTTCCGAGGGTGGTACCTTTCACAAGAACTGAAGCTCCCACAATCGGTTCGTCGTTCTCGGCTGAAATCACGATACCTGAAACAGTGGATGTTTGGGCGTATACCAATCCTAAACTAAGGAAAAAATAGGCCAATAACATTAGTAACTTTTCTTTCATAGGGTTCTGTTTTTAAGAATTAAAATTCAATCTTCTTTTCTTTTTGTTTAACAAAAATAGAAAGTTGGTCGGCAACAAAGTGTAAACTAATTTACACCT
>CAVJQR010000129.1:0-1604 GCA_963651605.1 Agathobaculum sp. | reverse complement strand
AAGTGGTTGTTAATTAATTTATTACTTTCGTCGGTAGAAACCAACATTAACTATGGAAAGATTAACCGATATAGAAAAATATAATGAGCTTTTATGCCGGATTCCGTTGTTTTGCGATTTGCCGCAAAATGTGAAAGCTACGCTATTGGGGGGGGCTTGTCAGGCGTTCCGTGTCAACAAGAAAGAGGAAGTTGCCCGACAGGGGACGATTGTTCGCCGTCTGTATGTCCTGTTGCGGGGGAGACTAAGAGTCGATATCATCGATAGTTACGGCAATCAAATCCTCATAGAGCACATCCACGCTCCCCGCTCTTTTGCCACGATACATTTATTCAATACGCCGGATGATGTACTTCCTGTCAACTATACGGCTTTGGAGGATTGTATCTTATTCACTGTTTCCAAAGAATCTCTTTTCAAATTGCTTTGTGAGAATCCTGTTATATTACGCAATTTTTTGTCTGTTGCCGGAAATTGTAATCGTTCTATTATGTCTCGTCTGAATGTTCTTTCCCATAAAGATGTACGGGGTAGGTTGGTAACTTATTTGTTTGAGCAAAAGGAATCCGGATCTCCTAAGGTTCAAATCTTACACAATCAAGTGCAGTTGGCAAATTATATGAATGTCACGAGACAGGCTTTGTCGAAAGAGATAAAAAAGATGATAAAAGAGAAACTGATAAAAGTAGAAGGAAAGACGATAGAATTATTGAAGGGAAATCGTCCGGAATATTATCTGTTGTAAAGGTTGTCTTGACAAGAGCGGATAAAATAAAAGTAGGAAGAAAACTTTTGTGCTTTCTTCCTACTCTATTTAATGGCAATTAGCGTTTAGACTAATTACTTCTTCATAGCCTCTTCAACTGCAACGGCTACGGCAACGGTTGCACCAACCATTGGGTTGTTACCCATTCCGAGGAAGCCCATCATCTCAACGTGAGCAGGAACTGAAGAAGAACCTGCGAACTGAGCGTCAGAGTGCATACGACCCATTGTATCGGTCATACCATAAGAAGCAGGACCTGCTGCCATGTTGTCCGGGTGCAATGTACGACCTGTACCACCACCTGAAGCAACAGAGAAGTATGGTTTGCCGGCCAATGTACGCTCTTTCTTGTAAGTACCTGCAACCGGGTGCTGGAAACGAGTCGGGTTGGTTGAGTTACCTGTGATAGATACGTCAACATCCTCTTTCCACATGATGGCTACACCTTCGCGAACATCGTCAGCACCGTAGCATCTTACTTTTGAACGCAAGCCGTTTGAGTAAGCGATTTCCTCAACAATGTTTACTTCGCCGGTCATGTAGTCAAACTGAGTCTGAACATAAGTAAAGCCATTGATACGGGAAATGATCTTGGCAGCGTCTTTTCCAAGACCGTTCAAGATAACGCGCAACGGAGTTTTACGTACTTTGTTGGCCATTTCAGCAATCTTGATAGCACCTTCAGCGGCAGCGAATGATTCGTGGCCGGCCAAGAATGCGAAACATTGCGTCTCTTCGCGCAACAGACGGGCAGCCAAGTTACCATGGCCGATACCTACCTTACGGTCGTCGGCTACAGAACCTTTGATACAGAATGCCTGCAAGCCTTCGCCGATAG
>CAVJQR010000128.1:7163-8105 GCA_963651605.1 Agathobaculum sp. | reverse complement strand
CTCCCAATGAACGACTAAAAGGGAAGAAGGTGGCCATAACAGGCGGCGGACGAGGCTTGGGTTTGGCCATGGCTAAACGTTTTGTTGCGGAAGGAGCGGAAGTGTTGATAGCCGGCCGTAATGAAGAAGTATTGAAAGAAAGCGCAAATAGATTGCATTGCCATTATTTGACTTTCGATGTTCAAGATATATCCCAAACGAGAGCCTTTATAGAAAGGGCAGATAAAATATTAAACGGAATAAATTGCTTGGTGAACAATGCGGGAATATCCCTTCATGAAAATGGATTTTTAACTGTTTCGCCGAAACAGTTCGACGACCAATTTGATACGAACTTGAAGGGAAGCTTTTTCTTGACGCAAGCCTTTGTGGGATATTGTAATACACAACCCTTGAAAGATGAGATGAAAAACATTCTTTTCGTCTCATCAGAGACAAGCATGACGGCCGACGAGCGGCCTTATGGCTTGACAAAAGCGGCATTGAATAGCCTTGTCCAAGGATTGGCTTATAGATTCGTGAATGAAAATTTTAGAATAAATGCTATTGCCCCGGGGGTAACCATTTCTGAAATGACGGGCGGAGAAAGAGATGATGGCAATATTTATTGCGAATATAATATTACAAAACGGTTTTATCTCCCGGAAGAAGTGGCGGAGGTGGCTTGCTTTTTGCTGTCTGATGCTTCCAATTGTTTGAATGGTCAGATATTAGTATGTAATGAAGGTAAAACAATTAATGCAAGGTGGAAATGAAAGAGAATAGCATTCAAGGAAAGTATTACACGAATGAGCGAAATGTTCAAATAGTATTGTCGTTGTTGAAAGCATACGGCATAAGAAAAGTGATAGCATCCCCGGGAACAACGAATGTAACACTGGTAGCAAGCATGCAGCAGGACCCCTTCTTCGAAATCTATTCTTGCGTTGATGAGAGATCGGC
>CAVJQR010000128.1:0-7153 GCA_963651605.1 Agathobaculum sp. | reverse complement strand
TGGCATGCGGTATGTGTGCAGAAAGTAATGAACCGGTCGTACTTACTTGTACCGGGGCAACCGCTTCTCGAAATTATTATTCAGGGCTTACGGAGGCTTATTATCGAAAATTACCTTTGATTGCCATAACAGCTACGCAAAATCAGGCCCGGGTTGGGCATCTTGTTGCTCAAGTGATCGATCGTAGTACGGTGGCTAATGATGTAACGCTTTATAGTGAGTATCTTCCATTTGTTCACACGGCAGAAGATGAATGGGAATGTACGATAAAAATGAACAAGGCCATGCATGCATTGAAACGGCATGGGGGGGGGCCGGTTCATATTAATTTGGAGACATCCTATAGTAGAGATTTTTCAGTGAAGCAGCTTCCTGAGGTGCGGATTATCGAACATTTCGATAGAGATGATGACTTTCCTCCAATACCAACGGGACGCATTGCGGTTTTTGTCGGGAATCATCGTCCGATGTCTTCTGAATTGTCTGCTGCAATTGACGAGTTTTGTGCAGCCAATAATGCTGCGGTCTTTTGTGATCATACGAGCAATTATAAAGGAAAATATCGTATCCTTTATTCTTTGGTTGGCGCTCAGGATGATTATTCCTCTACTTTGTGTCAGATAGATTTACTTATTCATATAGGGGAGGTGTCCGGCGCTTATGATACGATTGGGAAAATAAGGCCGGGGCAAGTATGGCGAGTCAACGAGGACGGAGAGATTAGAGATCCGTTTAAGAAGTTGTCGGCAGTTTTTGAGATGAAAGAAGCGTTTTTCTTTAAGCATTATGCGCAAGGAGAAGCCCAATCAAGTGATTATGTAGAGTCCCTTCGGAAAGAATATACCACTGTTTTGAGTCAAATAGGAGAAATACCGTTTTCTAATATATGGATAGCTCAAACGTTATCTTCGAAATTACCGGAAAATTCAGTGCTTCATTTAGGCATTCTCAATACACTTCGTTCATGGAACTATTTCGAAATACCGTGTACGGTGACGGAATTTTCAAATACAGGTGGGTTTGGTATTGATGGCGATATCTCAGCAATGATAGGAGCATCGTTAGCAAATCCCGACAAGCTTTATTTGGGTGTTGTCGGTGATTTGGCCTTTTTCTACGATCTGAATTCAATGGGCAATCGTCATGTGGGCAGTAATGTGAGAATCCTATTAATCAATAATGCCAAAGGAGTCGAGTTTAGAAATCCGTACCATCCATGTTATCAGTTTGGAGAGGATGCTGATAAGTACATGGCCGCCGCCGGTCATTTTGGAAATCAGTCATCTTCTTTGGTAAAACATTATGCTACAGATCTCGGTTACGAGTATTTGTTTGCGAAAGACAAAGAGAGTTTTCTACAAAACATAGGAGCGTTTTTGGCCCCGTCTCCATTGCAACGACCTATAATTTTTGAGGTTTTTACGAATACGGAAGACGAAAAGAACGCTTTGTGCTTAATACATCACATAATGTCAAGCAAATCGGATCTTATGAAGCGTGAGGTAAAAGATTGTGCAAAGCGCATTTTGCCGGATAATGTTATAAAAGGCATAAAAAAAATAGTTGGAAAATCATAGAACGAGCATTGAATGTGTTTTGATTTAAATGATTATTCTTCAAGTGTTTACATTTATTATTAAGTATATATGATCCAAATAAAAGAAAAAAATCAATGCTGTGGATGTGGAGCATGTCGGCAGCGCTGTCCAAAATCATGTATTACGTTGCACGAAGACCCTGAAGGTTTTTTATATCCTGTCGTGGATGAATCCAAATGCGTGGATTGTAAATTGTGCGAAAGAGTTTGTCCTGTCCTCAATCAAGGCGAACGTAAAAATCCATTATCCGTATATGCTTCCATGAATACCAATGAACCCATTCGTATGCAAAGTTCATCAGGTGGCGTATTTACCTTACTGGCTGAGCGGACTATCAAAGAGGGGGGCATCGTGTTTGGGGCTCGTTTCGATGAGAAATGGGACGTGACGCTTGATTGGACAGATTCGCTTGATGGAATAGCTGCTTTTCGTGGTTCGAAATATTTACAGAGCAAGGTCGGTGAGAGTTATAAGCAGGCAGAAACTTTTTTGAAGCAAGGACGTCAGGTATTGTTTACCGGTTCACCTTGTCAAGTGTCGGGATTAAAACATTATTTGCGGAAGGAGTATAACAATCTTTTCGCCGTCGATTTTTTATGTCATGGCGTGCCCAGCCCCAAGGTGTGGCGACTCTATCTGAAAGAGTGGTGTGAAAAAGAATCGGTTCGATTGGAATCATTGAGTCATATCGCCTTTCGTAGCAAAGAATTGGGTTGGAAAAATTTCAGTTTGAAATTAGAAACAACAGATGGCAAGGTGATAACAGAATCTTTTCGTGAGAATATATTCATGAGAGCTTTCCTTCGTGATATGATTTTACGCCCTTCTTGCTACGCTTGTCCCTCTAAATTAGGCAAGTCTGTAAGTGATATCACGATTGCCGATTACTGGGGAATAAAGAATGTTTGCCCGGAAATAGATGATGACAAAGGGACGAGCTTGGTCATAGTGAACACGAAAAAAGGAAAAGATGCGTACGATTCATTGGATGTTCACTCGGTTGAAACAGGCATTCGCGAAGAAGCCAAGCGCGTCAATGGTGGATTCTTGGAGGTGGTTCCGCAACATCCTAACCGAGCTCTTTTCTTCAAAGAATTGGACCAGGCGGAATCTGTTATAGATCTTATAGTTAAATATGCGAATTGAGAATCCGTTACACTCTTTTTTCCTCTTCTCCTTTCTCTATTGAGATATAATGTAGGTCGCGGAACTTTGCAGCATTGGGATTGCTCCAATGGAATTGATTCCGTTTCTGTTCGTATCGTTTGATCAGCCAACATCCGATGAACAATAGAAAATAGGAGAGGAACAGTAGTGGAGCCGTATAGGAAACACCTGACCTGAATGGAGGGATTTGTCCCATTCGCTCGATGAATTCGACAAATCCCTCTACGAGAAAAGCAATGAGATGGCTGAAAATTTCGGGAGTCCATCCGAAGAGGTGCAAGATAGCCCACAACAAAGCAGCCGGGATCAGTAGGCAAGAGAAAAAACTTACAGGCAGGGCCGTGAGCAATACCACCGACGAAACCTCGCCGAAGTAATATAGGCAGAGTGGCAACGACCCGAATTGTGCTGCCAATGCGATGGCAAACCATTGCCAGATGGTACGGACAATGGGATTGACCAACGTGATCCATGCTTGGATGCGTCGGTAGAAAAAGAGGATAGATAGCACGGCAGCATAGCTTAATTCGAATCCTAAATCGAAGAGATAGAATGGGTTATAGACAAGCATACAGAAGGCCGACGCCAATGTGATGTTGAAAGAATCCGTCCTTCTTCGTATGAGGTGAGCCACAATATAGAACGAAAGCATCAATGCTGCGCGGACAGCCGAAGCAGCTAACCCAGTAAGTGCTGCGAAAAACCACACGACTCCCAACAAAACGAGTTGTTTTGGAATATAAAAGCGGGTGCGTGTAGCCGTTCCGAAGAAGAGCAGCCGGCAAAAAGAATAGACGACTCCGACATGAAATCCGCTGACTGCCAAAATATGGGCCGCACCCGCCAATGAGAATTGGCGGCGCAGTGTCCAACTCAGTTCTTGACGATACCCCAAACAGATCGTTCCCAGCAGACTCTTCTCTGCATCGTTTATGGGAAGATCGTCGAATGATTCCAGCAAGCGAAACTGCACCTTTTGACAAAAAGCCTGCGCAGAGGGAAGCATCTCGAGCGGAGGAAGGCGGAGGCGGAGCGTTGTGTATTCCAAAGCCAATGCCATGAATAACAACAGAAAGAGTCCACCCCAACACCAGCGTTGCTCGAATGATGGCCATGCTGCCCGTGAACGTTTCCCCCAATATAAGCCGATGGCCAAAAGGAGGAATAGGGTCAATGTCGTCAGTTGTATGGCCTTTGGCGGTAGATAAACTGCACCAATTATTCCCATACACCATACGAGGAGCACGCGTGCGAACGGGCGTTTGGTCCATTCGTTATTCATAGGCGGTAAGGTCTTGGTTTGTTGTTGATTATTCCGGTTGGAGTTCCCCCTTTTCAGGAAGCGGCTTCCATCCTTCGCCGAAGGTGTCGTAGGCATCGGTTACGATGACAAACGCATTCCGATCTGCTTTCTTGATCGTATGTTTGACACCGGCCACCTCTTTATAGCTGACCACCAAAAAAATCATCTGTTTCTCCTGCTTGGAATAGAGTCCGGTACTTTTGAGGCAAGTCGCCGTACGTTCCAAGTCGTTCAAAATATAATTATGCAACTGAGTCAACTCTTTGTCGCTGATGATAAAGATCAGCTTGTCATCCTTTTCGCCATTGATGACGCGCGCCACGACACGCGAGTTGATATAGATGGCGATCATAGAGTATAAAGAAAGTAGGCAAGAGGGCATTGATGCCTCGTCAGAGCTTCCGATGCCGAAGCCGATGACCAGCAAACCAAAGCAAACCACCACGCCGTCGGCCAATAAGATACCTTTCGAGAAGGGGATATGGGTATACTTTTGGAGAAGCATTGCCACGATGTCCGTACCTCCGCTGGTCGCATGATTGCGGACAATGATACCTTGTCCGATACCGGCTATGACGGTTCCCATGACGGTTGCCAGCATGATATGGTCGCTCATGTCGAATGCCCCGCCCAACAGCCGGCTTGGGTCAAGTTTGTGTAAGGCTTCCGGGTCCGGGTAAACAATAAAAGATAGTATGTTCATGATGAAAGGCGTCGTCAGGGCGGCGGCAATGGTACGGCTGCCCAATTTCGAACCCAAGAACAGAACAGAGATGATCAGCAGTGGAATGTCGAACATATACCCGAACGTACCGACCTGAATCCAAGGGAACAGGTTGTGCAATACGATACTGGCACCATAGACACCGCCCGGCACAATATTGTATGGGTTGATGAACACAACAAATCCGGCAGCCATAATGGTGCAACCCAAGAATATGTTGAGCCACGAAATTAAATGCTTTCTTTTCATAACTTGTTCTGTTTTAGACGTTTTCTTAAAATGTTTATAATGATTTTAACTGATGGATCGTCTGGATAGGATCAGCCGATTTGAAGACGAAGTTGCCGGCAACCAACACGTCGGCTCCCGCTTCCACCAACTTCTTTCCCGTATCGAGATTGACGCCCCCGTCGATTTCGATCAGTGTCTCCAACCCTTTCCGATCGATCATGGCGTGCAACGCTCTCGTTTTCTCGTAGGTGTGTTCGATAAACTTCTGACCACCATAACCGGGATTGACGGACATCAGCAAGACCATGTCCAGATCTTGGATAATATCTTCGAGCAGTGAGACGGGGGTGTGCGGATTCAGTGTGACGCCCGCCTTCATCCCGGCCTCTTTGATGGTGGCCACTGTGCGGTGCAAGTGCGTGCATGCCTCGTAATGTACGTTCATCATGTAGGCACCAAGCGCAGCTACTTCAGGAATGAACTTCTGCGGCTCGACAATCATCAAATGTACATCCAACTTTTTGGTGCACGCTGATTTCAGTCCGGCCAGTACAGGAAAGCCGAAAGAGATGTTCGGCACAAACACACCATCCATGATGTCAAGATGCAACCAATCGGCTTCGCTTCGGTTGATCATATCAATGTCTTGCTGCAAATTCATGAAATTGGCAGAGAGTAAGGACGGTGCTATCAAATGCTTCATATTATATATAATTTATTTGGTAGTACAAAATTACATCAAATCAGTGGAATATACGGCATACTCCACGCTGTTTTTCCTTCTTTTTGAAAGAAAATCGGCAAAGTAATGCGATAGTTTCGAAAAAAGATGGCGACTGTTTGAAAATAATATGGGTGCTTTTTGAAGTTTTCTCGGGAGTGAACTGCAGTTTTATGCGGAGAAAACTGGAGTTCATTCGGGGGAAAACTTGAGTTTTGTGCGGAGAAAATTTTTTATAGTACTCGAACAGTCGAATCATTCCTCGGCACTCTCTGTTTTCAAACTGAGCAAGAAGAAGATGAGGCCCGGCACGAAAATGACACCGCTTGTTGCCAAAAGTGCGGTTTTCAACGAAAAGGCATCGTTCAGCCATCCGACAAATGGGGCGGCTGCTGCAAACATCAGTCGGATGACGAAGTTGCGGATCGAGAGTACTGTGGCGCGCATTTCAGAGAATGTCAGCTGGTTGATATATCCTTTCAGGATCGGCGTGGCCAAACCTCGTACGATATAGAAAAAGAAGAGGACGATCATGCCCCACGGCGTCAGGTTGAACGCCAACAGAAAATAGCCGAAAACGATAGTCAGCAAGATGATCAAATTCGTTCGGTTCATGCCTAACATCTGCTCGATGCGGTCGGAATAGAGGGCCGAGATGCCCACCACTATATTCAAAGCAGTCCATATAACACCAAACCAGGAGGTGGGGGTGTTCAAGAATATCAATACCGGCTGGACGAACCATGCCATCAGCAGGGTGGCGGCTCCGATGATGCCCGAAAACATGATGTTACAACAAAGCCGACGGTTCGTGAACAGGGAATATTTGATAATTCGGATAATCTCAGCAACAGGGTTGGCTACCTTGTTTTTCGAGTTGAACTCTTGGAGGGCAAATGCTGCAGGTATGCCGACGAATGCGACAAGCGCCTGTGCGTAGAAGGGGTAGCGCAATGAAACGGCTGCCAGCAGTCCGCCGAAAATGCCAGCAATGGCTTCTGAAAAATTGCCCAACATCGTGATCCGTCCTTCATATTTCAAATACTCCTCTTCGTGGCCGTAAGCCTTGACGGTATCGTATAGTAAGGCGGAGTCGGCCCCATTTACCAGCGTCTGACCGGTACCCAACAGCAGCTCTGCCACGACGAACGCCTCGAAGGAGGAGGTCAAGGAGTAGCAAACATAGCCGAAGAAGAAGAGAATGCAGCCCAACTGCAGACATCGTTTGCGGCCCCACACATCGGCCAAATAGCCGGATGGAATCTCCAAAGCCACGGCTGCGACCGAGTAGATACTCTTTAAAATGAAAATGTCCTCGAGCCCTAATTTCTGTTCTTGGAAAAACAAAACGATAATCGGCATCACCAACGAAAACCATTTTGACAGCTTAATGAAGTAAAGTGCTGTTA
>CAVJQR010000127.1:2352-8169 GCA_963651605.1 Agathobaculum sp. | reverse complement strand
CAACTCCGGAGGGTTCAGTAATCGGAAAGATCAAGCGACCGAATCGTGCGAAATCGCCGAGAATGAGTTGGATATCATGGGATTGAAAGGAAAATACAAGGTCGTAAAAGGGGCAGAAAAAGGAATGACATCGGCCGATCAACCGATTGATTCGGAAGGTGCCCGGCTGATTATAGCCGAAGCCAAGAAGTGTACACCCGAAAAACCGCTATATGTTCTTTGTGGAGCTGCTCTTACTAACATTGCAAGTGCACTGCTACTCGACCCTTCGATCAGTTCAAATATCATCTTGGTTTGGATTGGCGGCCAAGAATATAGCTTCGGTGCTGTTCCACCCCCGGGATATTCTCCCGTAGAATACAACTTGAATCTGTGTATACCCGCAGGAGAAGTAGTTTTCAATCAGAGCGATGTCCGGATTTGGCAAGTACCGCGCGACGCATACCGCCAATGCCTCTACAGCACAGACGAGATGCACGCCTACGTCAAGCCTTGCGGAAAATTAGGAGAACTACTGAGTGACAGCATTGACAACGTCATGAAACGGTGTGAAGAAGGAGGCCTTGCCATGGGTGAGACGTACGTTTTGGGTGACTCTCCACTGGTATTGCTCACATCGTTGCAGAGTGGATTCGAAGCAGACCCGAGCAGTAGCAAATGGCAACCGACCCCTTGCCCGAAGATCGACAAGAGCGGCAATTATCTTCCCAATCCCAACGGACGCGTCATTCGTGTCTATACCTATATAGATACCAGACTGATGTTTGGGGATATGGTGGCCAAACTGCAACGCTTCAGCCAAAAGTAAAAAAGACAGCTAAGGATATAAAAACAATTCACCGCCATGAATGGATCATCCGATGGGCCTATCGGAATTCATTCATGGCGGTGAGTCAAATAAAAAAGCAAGAAATCAATCGATCAGTTCAGCCACTTCCGCTCTTGCTTCACGGAGCAAATCAGTCGGAGCAAGGCGAACTTGCAAACCTCGTTGACCGGCACTGACGTAAATATAATCGTAATCATTTACCGTCTGATGAATGTAAGTCGGAAAATGTTTCTTCATTCCAATGGGAGAGCACCCACCACGAATATACCCCGTTAACGGCAAAAGTTCTTTTACATGTATCATTTCGCAACTTTTGTTGCCCGACACTTTAGCCGCTTTTTTAAGGTTTACCTCAGCATCACCCGGTACGACACATACAAAATATCCACTTTTGTCGCCTCGCAACACCAACGTCTTGAATACTTGTCCGATGTTTTCGCCCAATTGATTGGCAACATGTGTTGCACTCAAGTCATTTTCATCCACTTCGTAAGGGACCAATACATATGTCACTTTGGCCTTGTCCAACAAACGAGCGACATTTGTCTTGTTTATCTTCTCTTTCATTTCTTCGTTATTCCTTTCATTGATAATTGTATACGTTTCTTTTCTTTGTCCACTTGTAGAACACGGACTTGTACATGTTGGTGAATCGAGACGACATCCGCCGGATTGCTGACGAACGAGTCACTCAATTCCGAGACATGCACCAAACCATTTTCTTTGATGCCAAGATCAACAAAACAACCAAAGTTGGTGATATTGGTTACAATACCGGGTAATATACTACCAACCTGCAGATCATCAATCGTTTGCAGAGCAGCATCAAAGCTAAACTCTTCGATTTCATTGCGCGGGTCCCTACCGGGTTTGTCCAATTCCTTCATAATATCCTGCAACGTCGGTATGCCGATTTTATCCGAAACATAGTTTTCCAAATGAAGCTGTTGCCGTAGTTTTTTATTACGGATCAGCTCTTTGACCGAGCAATCCAAGTCATTTGCCATCTGTTGCACCACAGCATAACTCTCAGGATGCACCGCAGAATTGTCCAAAGGATTGTCACTTTCAGGTATTCGAAGGAAGCCGGCACATTGTTCATAAGCCTTATCGCCCAAACGAGGCACGCGCTTCAGCTCTTTTCGACTCTTGAAGGATCCGTTTTCGATTCGATAATTGACTACATTCGTTGCCAATGAGGGCCCCAACCCCGAGATATAAGTCAACAATTCCTTGCTGGCGGTATTGACATTCACCCCGACCAGATTGACGCAACTCTCGATGGTCTGATCCAAACTCTTCTTCAGCAAAGATTGGTCAACGTCATGTTGGTACTGTCCTACGCCGATGCTTTTGGGGTCGATCTTGACCAATTCGGCCAAAGGATCCATCAATCGGCGACCGATACTGACAGCTCCTCGGACAGTGACATCGTATTGCGGAAATTCTGCTCGGGCCAAAGCGGAAGCAGAATAGATAGATGCACCGTCTTCACTTACCACAAACACCTTGACCGGACGTGAATAGCGAATATTTGTTATGAAACGTTCCGTCTCACGGCCGGCTGTTCCATTGCCAATGGAGATGGCATCAATCGCATAAGCCTCGACCATATGTTGTATTTTCAACTCGGCTTGTCGCTTTTCGTTCTTAGGAGGATGGGGATAGATGGTCTCGTTATGCAACAAATTGCCTTGTGCATCAAGACAAACCACTTTGCAACCGGTACGAAAGCCCGGATCTATACCCAAAACGCGGCACTCTCCCAACGGAGGAGCCAACAACAATTGCCGTAAATTGGCAGCAAAGACGCGAATAGCCTCTTCATCGGCTCGCCGCTTATTGTCGCGCAAGGCTTCAGAAGCCATTGCGGGTTTCAACAAACGCTTGAATGCATCTTGCACAGCCATTCGAACGTGTTGCCAACATTCGTTATCTCGTTTGAAAAAGATGCGGAGGATGGAATCCAAACAAGCCTCTTCGTCAGCAAGATCTACGCTGATTCGCAGAAAACCCTCCTCCTCTCCTCGCAAAACAGCCAGTAAACGATGGGATTGACAGCGAGCCAATTTCTCTTTAAACTTGAAATAATTGGCATACCTGCTTCCCTCTTCAGCTTTTCCCGCCACAACTGTCGCAGAAATATAGGCCTGTTTGAAGGCTCGCCGCACACGATTGCGGCCCCCCTCTTGTTCACTAGCCCATTCTGCCAAGATATCTCGCGCACCTTGTAAGGCTTCTTTTTCCGTTTTGACTTGTTCATTCAAATAAGCGTCTGCCACTCCCTCCAACGAAGTGCGGTTCTGGGCGGCCAAAATCTTCGCCAACGGCTCAAGTCCGTTCTTTCTTGCAGTCTCAGCTCGGGTAGCCCGCTTGGTTTTGAACGGAAGATAGATATCTTCTATCTCATCAGCATCCCATGAATGTGCCAAGCGTTGCTCTAAATCGTCCGTCAATTTGCCCAATTTGTCGATTGCTGAGCGTATAAACTCTTTTCTTGCAGCCAATGTTTGGAGACGTTCTAACGCTTCTTGGACATTTCCAATCTGAACTTCGTCCAATCCTCCGGTCATTTCTTTCCGATAACGACTGATAAACGGAATAGTTGCCCCCGATTCAAGCAGTGACAATGTAGATTTGACCTGCTTTTCAGGAATATGCAGTTGCTCGGAAATCAGTATAGAATAGGATGTCATCATAAATTCAATTGTGATAAATCAACAACGAAATAAAGAAGAAAGATAGAAAAAAACAAGTATTCGGCGAATTTTATCGGCAAGAAAATTTGCAAACAAGGAAATAATGCCTACATTTGCACCGCTTTTCAGAGAAAAGCAATGCCTATATTTAATTGACGGGGTGTAGCGCAGTCCGGTTAGCGCACCTGCTTTGGGAGCAGGGGGTCCCAGGTTCGAATCCTGGTACCCCGACTCAATTTCAAACTTTCCTTCGATTTTTTTCCGATTCTATTTCTTGTAACAGGGCGACACGCTCCAATGAAAAGGTATTGTCATGCAATTGCATGAAGTAAAAAATCTCTTCTGCTTTATACAATAGAGGAAGCGGATCGGCAGAAAGATAACTCTCCTCCAACAAAAGTTTGGCCGCCAATTCCAAACGTTGCATGCCACATCCGTCATCTTGATTCAAAGCTTCTACCATCTCTTCGGGAGTATGCTGCAAAATAAAGAGTGAGTTTGTTTTCAATGCTCGGTAAGAATCCGACAAAACCGTAGGATTATTATCCGGCCCCTTTCCTTCATTGCGGTTAAACCTCAAGAGAGCTATCGCTTTTCCGATCTCCTCTATCTGCACCATGATAAAGTCTCTTTTCAACATGGCTCACTCCTCTTTTTGTTCGACCCGAACGCTGATGATCTTCACATCTTTGAGCGGACGATCATAGGCATCCTTTTTGTAAGCAGCTATGCGATCCAAGACATCCAATCCTTCGATCACTTCCCCGAAGATGGTATATTGTCCATCCAAAGTATGGCATCCTCCGACTGTCGTATAGGCTTCACGCTGCTCCGGTGTGAATACCAAATGGCCGGGGGTTGCCAATATCGTCGAGTCGATCTTGGCATTGATCTCTTTCAATCGTTTGCTATACGACTTCGGATTGTCCATCTTCAGCATCTGCAGTTCGCCTTTCACCGGGCGATAATATAGATCGAGTGCCTTCTGACGAATCTTATAATTCTGCGATTTCTCCAGCGTATCCAACTCTCCTCCCCGATATACTTTTCCCTGCACAATGAAGAATTGCGACATATCCGACTTCTTTTGCGGGTTGATATCGTCATTTTGTCGGGGTGCCGCCAAGGTCCCTCGCTTAAAGAAATAGTCCGTTTTCATCTCCGGCATGATCTCTGTACTACGATCACCGAATCCAACGCGGGCTCCGGCCGCAGCATTTCTTGAATCCGGTGCCCCGCCTTGAATAATAAAACCCTTCAAAACGCGCGTAAACAATGTACCGTCGAACGCTCCGGACCGAGCCCGTGCGATAAAAGTCTTCACATGATTGGGCACATCTTCATACAAACGGGCCTTCATGACTCCTTCGCTTGTGGTGATTGTCACAATCGGTTCGGCTGCTTTCAAGCTAAAAGAAAGCAACCCTAAAGCAGCTCCAACAAATAAATAAACTAAATTTTTCATCTGATTCGATTAAAATATGTTGTAAAGTTAATAGTTTATACTTGTTACACCACAAACAAATCGTATATTTGCAGATTTTAATAGAAATTAGTATTTTGGATTATATTTTATACTTAACTGTTATTTTATGAATTGGATAAATGATTTAATTTGGGGGCAAGGCGTTGGACACTCCATTTTGTTGATGTCTTTCGTGATTGCCTTGGGCATCCAGTTGGGAAAGATCAAGATTTTCGGTGTATCACTCGGAATCACTTTCGTCCTCTTCGTCGGAATCATCATGGGCCATTTCGGCATTACGATCAATGCCAGCGTGATTCACTTCTTCCAAGAGTTTGGTTTGATTCTTTTTGTATACTCCGTCGGTATGCAGGTTGGCCCGGGATTTTTCTCTTCCTTCAAGCAAGGCGGTGTTACATTGAACCTTTTGGCTTGTGGCATCATCTTGATCGGCGTTATTACAACGATCATCATTCACTATGCTACGGGAATTCCTATGCCGACCATGGTAGGTATCTTGTCCGGAGCAGTAACCAACACGCCTGGATTAGGTGCTGCCCAGCAAGCTTATTCAGACATGCATGGAGTTGTTGAGAACACCATTGCCATGGGATATGCCGTAGCCTATCCGTTAGGTGTCGTAGGTATTATTCTTTCAACGATCATCATTCGTTACGCCTTCCGCGTATCTTTCCAAAAAGAGAACGAAGCTTTGGAAAACGAAGAGAACTCTCACACCAATGGAGCCATTCCTATTTCTTTGGTCGTAAAGAATCCTGCCATCTTCGACAAGACTGTGGGCGAAATCTCTTCCTTGTTGGAAC
>CAVJQR010000127.1:0-2342 GCA_963651605.1 Agathobaculum sp. | reverse complement strand
TGTTGGAACACCGCGATTTCGTCATCTCTCGTATTTGGAGAGACAGCGACAAGAAAATCGACATCGTTTCCGCAGGAACTGTTCTTCATGAAAACGACAAAGTGTTTGTCATTACAACCGAACAGGACGTTGAAACGTTGAAAACATTCATCGGAGAAACGATCGACATGGAGCGCAAACAGTGGATCCGCATGGAGAGTCAGTTCGTCAACCGCCGCATCTTGATCACCAAGCCGGAATTGAACGGTAAGCATTTGGGCGACTTGAAGCTGAGAAAGCTATATGGTATCAACATCACCCGCATCAATCGTGCCGGCGTTGATCTGGTTGCAAAACCCAATTTGACATTGCAAGTAGGCGACCGTGTGAACGTGGTCGGTACAGAAACAGCCATTGCCAACGTTGAAAAGGTATTGGGTAACTCTATGAAGCGCTTGAACGAGCCGAACCTGATTGCCATATTCGTCGGTATTGCATTAGGTATTGTATTGGGTAGTGTACCTATCACATTCCCGGGCATTCCTCAACCGATCAAATTAGGTTTGGCCGGAGGCCCGCTGATCGTTTCCATCTTGATCAGCCGTTTCGGTTATCATTACAAGTTAGTCACCTATACAACGCAAAGTGCCAACTTCATGTTGCGCGAAATCGGTATCGCCATGTTCTTGGCTTGTGTTGGATTGAATGCCGGAGGCAAGTTTGTTGATACCATCGTGAACTGCGGCGGTATCGCATGGGTTGGTTATGGTGTGATCATCACTATGGTACCTTTGCTGATCATCGGCTTCATTGCACGTTACTTCTTCAAGATAAACTATTTCACACTGATGGGTCTTATCGCCGGTAGTACGACTGACCCGCCTGCATTGGCTTACTCTAATCAGACAGCCGGCAACGATGCTCCGTCTGTTGGTTATGCAACCGTTTATCCATTGACGATGTTCTTGCGTGTGTTGACAGCTCAATTGCTGATTCTGTTCTTTGCTTAATCAAGCAAAACCATAAAAAGGAAGTTCCCCAATCGTCGGTCGTAAGTGGCCGGATGATTGGGGAACTTTTTTGTTCCTTCCTATGCATTCTTCTTTCAAAAGCCGACCTTTCTGAACAAAGGTATCCGGTTTTGAAAAAGTTTCTCGGCACAAAACTCCAGTTTCATGCCGAATAAACTGCAGTTTTGTGCCGAATGAACTCCAATTTTCTCCTGAGAAAACTCTTTAAAACAGGGATGTTTTTCCGACAAACGTCTTGAATTATTTCTATTGATATGGAAGAATTACAATTTGTCGTAAGCCTCGTCTGAAACTTCTTCCAGCCATTCATTGGTGGCACCCTCGGTCGGAATAGAGATGGCGATGTGCTGAAACCAAGAATGAGCCGTAGCCCCATGCCAATGTTTTACCTCAGCCGGAATATCAACCACGTCGCCGGGCTTCAAAAGTCGGGCCGTTTTTCCCCATTCTTGATACCAGCCTTCACCACCTACACAGATTAATATTTGTCCCGACTTGTGGTGAATATGCCAATTGTTGCGGCATCGCGGCTCAAATGTGACGTTCGACATCGAAAGGCTACCTTTCATCAGCGGTGCCAAATAACTGTTGCCGATAAAATATTTCGCATAGGCTACATTCGGATCGCCTTGAGGAAAAATCATATGCTCGACCGGCTTCCCTTCATTGAATGGTTCGCCATACACCTCAGCAATTGCTTTTTTGGCCCGATAAGCTTCGGTCGCCCCTACTCGAGTGGCCAAAACAGAAGGAATCTCATGGATCTCCTCATCGCTAAGCCCCATATTTCTGGCCCCGTTCACGTGAGATTTCAGCTGTGGTTCGACTCCTTCAATCGAAGCCAAGGCGCTCACTGTCACCAACTCCCGCTCTGAAAATGTGAGCACATCGCGAGCAAAGATGTCACCGAAGAGATGCGCCTTCAGATAATAGTCGGTGGAGGGGGCAAAAGCATAGGTAAACGGCTTTCCTCCACGCAGCTGCGTCTGCACCTCTGTTCCTTGTTTCACAGCATCATAGTCGGGGGCCAGCGGCGAAGCTTCTCTTCCTTCGCGATCGTTCTTTCCAGCTTTTTTCCGTTGTTCCAAAACCGATTGGAGCGTTCCCAAGCCGTTCAAGCTACGAGGAAAGCCCGTGTAAGCATAAAGATGCGAAAGGGCCTCCTTCACTTCACTGACGGTAAGCCCGCCATCCAATGCATTATGGATAGCTTTTTCCAATCCTTCCTGATCGCCTTTCGCTTCGTAAGCAGCCACCGCCACCAAACCTTGTTGTTTTTCTGTCAATTTATTGTCCATTTTGTTTTCAGCTTTATTGTTCATACATCCAAAC
>CAVJQR010000126.1:7396-8285 GCA_963651605.1 Agathobaculum sp. | reverse complement strand
GTCGGGGTACCAGGATTCGAACCTGGGACCCCCTGCTCCCAAAGCAGGTGCGCTAACCGGACTGCGCTACACCCCGAATATTTACATCAAAGATGCGTTATCCTTAAATGCGATGCAAAGGTACGTATTATTTTGAAATCACCAAACGTTTTACTGTTTTTTTCGTTCCAAATTTGCAATTCACTGCATTATCGCCCTTTTTCATCGTTTTATACGGAAGAGATAGGTTACTTTAGCGCTGATCACTTGGCTGGCCGAACGGGAAAAAGGATCCTTCTTTTCGCTATTGAAGATATCACCCAAGGCATAATAGTAGCGGCCCTCCAAGAGGAAAGAACCGATACCTGTACTCAGTTCGAGGCCGGGGCCACCACACAATCCCCAGTCAAATTTCTTTTGAATCGCCATATCGTGTTGCGCATTGTTGCGGTTGGGCGAAGCACCATCCAAGTTACTGTCAGTACTTTCACCAAAGGCATAGCCAATCTTTGGCCCTAAGTTAAAGAAAAACTTGAAGTGCCCCTCTCCAAAATAGATATGCGTCAAAAATGGCAATTCGATATAATTGATCGTTCGGCTGTAAACATATTGCGGTTGTTCTTCAAACAATTCTTCCCACCCTTGCTGGGCAAAGTTCACTTCGGCTTGCAAGCCCAAACTCTTTTCCGTATTCCATCGCAATGTCAAGCCGCCTGTAAGACCTTGTTTTAATGTCTTGTTCACCCTCGGCGAGAAGGAGATACTGGAGAAGGTCATACCAAATGATGGCCCCACCGACAGCTCCTGTCGATAGGATCCATTCTGTGAAGAGGCCGTCACCCCCCACCCGATGGCTAAAAACAAGAAAAGAATCCGCCTCAACATAGCATCAATTTCTTACGACTGAGAA
>CAVJQR010000126.1:0-7333 GCA_963651605.1 Agathobaculum sp. | reverse complement strand
CCGTCACCCCCCATCCGATGGCCAAAAACAAGAAAAGAATCCGCCTCAACATAGCATCAATTTCTTACGACTGAGAAGTCCGGTTGATAATGAACAATAAATATATTCGTATTGATGAATCCGCCCCAGTTGTTTACTCTATGGAAATCGAATCCCGTTTGAATGCTGGCATAGCGGAAACTGTCCAAATTATCTTCGAAGTTGACGCCATACCGTTTCATGGCTCCCAAGAAAAACATCCCCGTATCGAATCCCAACATGCCATATTTCGGGTAAGTATTGATCAAATCACGACTATACCACGTCTTGAACTTGTTGTAAAAATCGCGCACCGGCAGAGACAAATTGTCGGCATAGAAGTTGGAATAGATATAAGTATCCAAAGCATAGAAATCGTCCAAGGCATCGCGCACATACGTTTGCCACTCCGGGTAGCCGAACAATGAGATATGACGGTCCGGTCGCGCTTCAACAATCGTACGCAAAGGAGCCTTGATCTTTTGCAAAGCCTCCAATGATGACGAGGTTGGTACGATCACATTCCGTCGGCCGCTCTCCATGAAAAGCGAGTCGATATCAGTGGCAAAGTTTTCGTCCTTGTAGGTAATTTCTTTATAAGCTATATTCTTGTCTTTCAGCTGCTGCTTGAAAGTTTTGATAAAATCCTTCTTCTCGTCCTTATCCGGAAGGTTGACAAATATAATATTGTCGGCACCGAAAAGGCGACAACCGCGTTCGGCTGCTTTCGAATAAAGGTATGAATGCGGCGTATTGACTTGGAAAACGCACTCGTTAGAAAGCACGTCGTCGTTCTTCGACGTGAATGGAATCACATATTTGATATGATGCTTCTTGGCGAAATCGGCCACCATCTTGATCTGATCGTTCTGCACCGCGCCAATAATCAAGTCTGCTTTCGGCAAAGTCTCCCCCGTCAGCACCTCGCGGATCTTGTCGGTTCCGTTACCGATATTGTAGACCGACAAATCAAGTGAGAGACCTTGGTTCCGCAAGCTGTCGACCGCCAACAGCAAGCCCTCGTAATATTCAATGAAACGATAGGAAGCCGCTGTTTTTTTCTCGGGATTGAATGGCAACAACAAGGCCACTTTCATCTGATTCAACCGCTTGATATCTTTCGGCGTGTTCAACAAAGCGTTGACTGCCGTCTCATTTTGGATCATTGATTCGGCAGAATTGTCATGCGAGCCCGATGCCACCTCTTGCGTTTGTGGAATTTTTATAATCATTCCGGCCTTGACCCCTTTCTTCAGCACCGGATTCAACTGGATCAGATCATAGCTTGACACATTGAATTTGCGGCTCAAGCTATACATCGTCTCTTTCTTTTTCACCTCATATTCAATAGTCGTCGACGTTTTTTCCGTTGTTTTCTGCACTGCCGCCTGGCTTGTCGCGTTCAATGCATCCACATTCTTCGACAATGGAATACGGATAGTGCGCCCCGATGCAAATGTCTTGACAGACAAGCCCGGGTTGGCCTCTATAATATATTGTGCCGGTACCTTATATTTCATGGACACGGCATAGAGCGTTTCCTTCGGTTCGATGGTGTGGAATGTATAGGTCTCTTCTCCTTCTCCGTTCGCGAATGTCTTTGCTTGCTTAGGGATCAGCAAAACTTCGCCGGCTTTAATGCCGTTTTTGCTATCCGGGTTCAACTTATAAATGGCTTCCGGCGACACCCCGTACATGGTGGCAATGGCATATACGGTCTGCCCCAACTCGATCGTATGTCGGAAGGTGGCATCTCTTTGCGCCGAGACGTTCAAGCCGGACATGGCTAAAACAAAAGCCAAGAAACATGTTTTCAGTCTATTCATCCTTACTATAATTTGAGCACAAAGATAGTGTAAAGCGGCCATAGTAAAAAGCAACTTTCTAAAAAAACACAGTCTATATATTGAGGGTATGCCATGATCTTCTTCATTCTCTCATAAAATAAAATGACTTGTTTTGCATTGATTACGAGCAAGATAGCGGGCGACGATGTGCGATTCAGGAGAAAGCGAATATTTTCAAACCGCAACTCGCCGCATTCTTTCGTAAAATTTGTCTATCCAGAACCGTTATTTGGGTATTTTTCTATCGGTTGAAAAGCAGTAACTTTGCAGCCGATAAAAAATCCATAAAAGAATGTCTCTAAAATCGAACAACGAAATAGACATGCTTCATGGGCCGCTACTCATGAAGATTCTTATTTTCTCACTGCCTTTGGCGGCAAGTAGTATCATGCAACAACTGTTCAACTCGATCGA
This sequence comes from Agathobaculum sp., assembly GCA_963651605.1. Lineage (GTDB taxonomy): Bacteria > Bacteroidota > Bacteroidia > Bacteroidales > Tannerellaceae > Parabacteroides. The sequence continues at coordinate 5,054 of CAVJQR010000126.1, read as the reverse complement.
TGTGGCCGTCGTCGGGCGTTTCGTCAGCAGTGAAGCCTTGGCGGCAGTCGGCAGCAACTCACCTGTTATCAGTCTGATGATCAATCTGTTTCTTGGTATATCCATGGGGGCGAACGTCGTCATCTCCAACCATATCGGACAGCATGACCCCTCTCGGATACGCAATGCCGTCAACACCATCGGCATGGTATCTGTCATTTGCGGCGTTTTTTTGATGATCATCGGTATCCTTGCCGCACGCCCAATCCTTACGGTGATGGGGACCCCGGCCGAGGTGCTCGATATGGCTGTGCTCTACCTCCGTATCTTCTTCTTGGGTGTTCCCTTCTTCATCATCTTCGATTTTGGAGCAGCCATCCTCCGCAGCATCGGCGACACCCGTCGTCCGCTCTACGTCTTGATGATTTCAGGAGTAGTGAACGCTTGTCTGTGCCTTATCTTCGTGCTCTGTTTTCACATCGGAGTGGCAGGAGTGGCAGTAGCCACAGGCATAGCCAATGCCGTCAGTGCTTTCCTTATCATCCGCATCCTCCTCAACGAGAAAGAGCCTTACCGCCTGCATCTGAACGAGCTCTGTATCCATTGGGATGAACTGAAGCGCATGTTGATGATTGGTGTGCCGGCCGGTTTGCAAGGTATGATCTTCTCTTTCTCGAATGTCTTGTTGCAAACGGCCATCAACTCGCACGGTGCCAATGCAATTGCTGGATCGGCAGCGGCCCTCAACTTCGAATATTATTGCTATTACGTTATCTCTGCTTTCAATGGAGCGGCCATTACCTTCATCGGTCAGAATTATGGCGCAGGAAACAAGGAGCGAGTCATGCGTATCTATTGGATCAGTATGGGGTTGAGTACACTCATCTGTTGCGCTTTCAACGAACTTTTCACCTGGCAGCACGACTTCTTCCTCGGGCTGTTTACAGGTGATCCATCCGTCAAGGAGTATGGAAACATCCGCTTACATTGCGTGTTGGCCCTGCAATTTCTGGCCTGTTCCTACGAAGTTTCGAGTTCGGCTCTCCGAGGGATGGGAGTTTCCCTCCTGCCCACCGTGCTCACTTTGTTCGGGACTTGCCTACTTCGAATCATATGGGTATACGCTGTTTGTCCCGTTTGGAACAGCTTCGAGGTAATCATGTACATCTATCCGATCTCATGGATTGCAACCGGCCTCATGGTCTGCATCGCCTTCTACATAACCGTCCGCAAGAAATTAAAAATGCTTCCGGACAAAGTGGCGTAACAGATGACACCCCATGTAAAAAAACAGGGATGTTTTACATCCAAAACATAGATGTTTTTAAAGCAAAACATCTATGTTTTTTCCAAAAAGCACCCGTGTTTTTTGGAAAAAAGATGCCGAACATTTTGAAAATTCATGGGATATTTTTTAGAAAAAGCTCGGGACCTTTTTTTGCATTCATCGGGAGCTTTTTTTTACAATAAGTATGCTATTAAATCGTTTCAAAAAAGGCGGTTTCATCGAGCTCGGCGATGGTTGGATTCAAATTCGAGTCTTCAAACAAGTTTTTTACGCTTGCTTAAGCCGGAAAAGAGTCGTATCTTTGGAATGAAATAGAACGTTATGAGAAAATTGTTGAAAAATATCGGTTTGCTGATGGGCTTATTCCTGTGTCATCTGCCGTTGATCGCACAGCAATATGTCGTGCGCGGTGGAAACAACGACCCTATGCTGGCCAAAAACGAAAGCAACTACAAACTGAATGTTTATGTCGTGAATGGGACGGAGAATGCAAGTATCAGCTATACTTCCTCGTCGACAACCCACCAATGGAAACGGTATCGCACCAAATATTCGGAAGCCGAAAGCATCCCTTGCCAACAAGAGGGCACAACCTCGACGATCCGCAACCTCGAAGATGGGTATGGTTACTTCGTCGATGAAGGGACTTTCTCCACCTCCTATATTTGGATTATCGACTACAGCAAGCACCCTTGCAAAATAGAAAACCTCTCTGTGTCAGAGAATAGCGATCCTTGTTCGGGGGTCATTCTGAAGAATGGCGCTACGATCGACAACCTCAGTTACTACACGCCCGATGGTTTGATCAAATCTCTGAAGCGCGAATATGAGGTGAGTTTCAACACGTTGGAATGGAACGAGACGAGCAAATCATTTCTTAACGTCCGCAAAACAAAGAAATTGACCGGCAATCCTTTCCAACAGACGATCGATTCCATCTATGTCGATACAGACATCACGCTGACGGGCGACCAGTTTGCCGCTTATTTCGGGGCAACCGCCACCGGTATAATCGACAATTATACCACATCGGAACTGATTATGAAAGTAGACACGACGGCCATCTACGATCAAACCGACAACTTGTCGAGCAAAGGCGAAGGCCTTTCGGCCCCTGTCACCGTCCGCTTTACCGCCTACGCCAACGAGCCGACGGCTACGAACTTCGTGTGGAAAATCTATCGCGACGAGGATGGTGAAGACAATCCACTCGTCCGTTTCTCCGAACCCGAGACAGAATATACCTTCAACGAGTACGGAAATTTCACAGCCCAAGTCGAAGTGAGCGGCAATAACAACTGTTATATATCTTCCGATCCGATCTCGCTGCAGATTGCAGAGTCGTATCTTGATGTGCCCAATGTCTTTTCGCCGGGCACAACCCCCGGTGTAAACGACGAGTTCAAGGTGGTATACAAATCGTTGGTCCGCTTCTCGTGTTGGATATTCAACCGATGGGGGCAGCAAATCTACCATTGGACCAACCCCGCTTTGGGATGGGACGGGAAAAAGGGCGGGAAATATGTAGCCCCCGGCGTCTACTTCTATGTGATCGAAGCGGAAGGCTCAGATGGAATAAAATATAAGAAAAAAGGAGATATCAACATATTGCGCCCAAAAGGCGAACACAATACAAATACAGACAATTGAACGAACACTTTATGAAGACTAAAATATTGGCATGCGCTTTGCCTCTAACACTGTTGGCAACGGGTGGCGACTCGATATATTCGAGCGATTCCATCATCCACCAACAGGTAGACAGGGAAAAATCAGTCGTGCCCTCCATGATCATGACGCCGGAGATTCCTAATCAGGTCAGCTTCTGCGGCAAACTTATTGATGTGACACGCTATAACATGCACGAAGGCATTGACCGCGAACTCACCGCTTTTTGTTATCTGCATGCAACGACTATGTTGTCCATCAAACGTGCAAACCGCTATTTTCCTATCATTGAACCCATCTTGAAAGCGAATGGTGTGCCCGACGATTTCAAGTATTTGGCCGTGATCGAAAGTCATCTCGATCCGCGAATTTCATCACCGGCCCGCGCTTTAGGCATGTGGCAATTTATGGAAACAACCGCCAGGGAGCATGGATTGACGGTTACTCCGACGGTCGACGAACGGTGCAATGTGGAAAAAGCGACCGTCGCTGCCTGCAAATATCTCAAATCGGCCTATGCAAAATATGGAGATTGGGCATCGGTCGCCTCCTCCTACAATGCGGGAATGGGACGGATCTCAGGCGAAATGGACAAACAAGATGTCGACAGTTCGTTCGATTTGTGGTTGGTCGAGGAGACAACGCGCTATGTCTATCGGATTTTAGCCATTAAACTCATCTTCGAAAACCCGCAAAAATATGGATTTATCTTGCGAGCGCGCGATCTTTACAAGCCATTGGATTGCAAGAATGTAGAAATAAAAAGCGATATTGAGAATTTGGCATCGTTTGCAAAGAAATATAATGTGACCTATGCCGACCTCAGACGGATCAACCCTTGGCTGAAAGATCGCAAGCTGATAACCGGCGGGAAGAGATTCAACATACAAATCCCTACCGAGGATTTTCTACATTACACGAAGCCGAATGAATATGTTCACAATCCGGCTTGGATAGCCCGCTGACATAATTGCTCTTTTCCTCTTCTTCATAGGTTAAAAACCTCAAAAGACAAGCAGGAAAGAGCACAAAAATGCAGTGGACAACTATAAGAAAAAAAATGATTACATTATCTTTGCAGAAATTTTAGAAACATGATACAATCAATGACCGGGTTCGGCAAGGTTACAGCCGAATTGCCAACGAAAAAAGTAACCGTCGAAATAAAAGCGCTCAACAGTAAACAGTTGGACTTGTCCACTCGTATTCCTTCCATCTACAAGGAAAAAGAGATGCTGATCAGAAGCCGGTTGCTCCAAACATTGGAACGCGGGAAAGTTGATTTCTCTATCTATATCGAATATATCGGAAAAGACAATTCCTCTCAAATCAATCAAGAAGCAGTCGCCAACTACTTCACGCAGCTGAAAACAATATCTGAGACATTGGGTATCAGTGCGCCAAGCAATTGGATGGAAATGCAAACAATTCTTCGCATGCCGGACGTGATCCGTACCGAACAAGCGGAAGTAGCTGAAGAAGAGTGGGAAGTTGTTCGTCAAACTATCGATAAAGCGATCGAACAACTCTGCGAATTCCGTATCCAAGAAGGGGCCATGCTCCAGAAACTGTTCACTCAAAAAGTGGAGAACATTGCAAATTTGCTGAACGAAGTTGCTCCATACGAAAAAGAAAGAGTCGAAAAAATCAAAGCGCGCATCTTGGACAATTTGGAAAAATTACTCGGACAAGACTACGACAAGAACCGCTTCGAACAGGAGATGATCTACTATATCGAGAAATTGGATATCAACGAAGAGAAAAATCGGTTGGACAATCACTTGAAATATTTCATCGAAACCATGGACAATGGTCATGGTCAAGGCAAGAAATTGGGCTTCATTGCACAAGAAATGGGACGAGAAATCAACACGTTGGGTTCGAAAAGCAATCATGCAGAGATGCAGAAAATTGTTGTTCGCATGAAAGACGAGTTGGAACAGATCAAGGAACAAGTACTAAACGTATTGTAAAATGGCCGGTAAACTCATTATTTTTTCTGCACCATCGGGCTCGGGTAAATCGACAATCATCAACTATCTGCTCGAACAAAATCTGCGTCTTCGTTTCTCCATCTCGGCAACAAGCCGTGCCCCGCGAGGAAGCGAAAAAGATGGAG
>CAVJQR010000125.1:7421-8307 GCA_963651605.1 Agathobaculum sp. | reverse complement strand
GAACTGGAGACGGGCAATGTCATAGTGAAACGCTTCGAAGGAATCAATCCCGACCGCAATAATTCAGAACAATTTCGAGGCAGGTTTGAATGCTTACAAGAAAAATGAATTTAATATGCTTGAAGAACTCAAAGATAAAGTATTCCAGGCAAATCTTGATTTGGTAAAACAAGATTTGGTGATATTCACGTGGGGTAATGTCTCCGGCATTGACCGCGAGAAAGGTTTGGTTGTGATCAAGCCCAGCGGCGTAAGTTATGACACGATGAAACCGTCCGATATGGTGGTAGTCGGTTTGGAAACCGGCCGGGTGGTCGAAGGCGATCTGAACCCTTCGTCCGATACTCCCACCCATTTAGTCCTTTACCGTTCTTTCCCCAATATACAAGGGGTGGTACATACCCACTCGACCTATGCGACGGCTTGGGCACAAGCAGGCAAAGACATTCCGAATATCGGTACGACGCATGCCGACTATTTCTATAAGGATATCCCTTGTACGGCCGACATGACGCGCGAAGAGGTCGAAGGAGAGTATGAACTGGAGACGGGCAATGTCATAGTGAAACGCTTCGAAGGAATCAATCCCGACCATACGCCGGGCGTTTTGGTGAAGAATCATGGCCCGTTTACCTGGGGAACAAGCCCCGCCAACGCCGTGTATAACGCCAAGGTGTTGGAGCAATGCGCCAAGATGGCTTTCATCTCGTTTATGGTCAATCCCGAAACAACGATGAATCCTTTGCTGATCGAGAAGCACTACAGCCGTAAGCACGGCCCGAATGCTTATTACGGACAGAAAAACAGACATTAAACTAACAAGCTATCCATAAGATGGATTCTCTTTTTTTATGGCAAGGCTAAAAAACTTTAAATATTAAATGCA
>CAVJQR010000125.1:0-7411 GCA_963651605.1 Agathobaculum sp. | reverse complement strand
TTAAATACAACATGGAACATTTTGAACAATACGAAGTATGGTTCGTAACAGGTGCCCAGCTCCTGTACGGCGGTGATGCAGTAATCGCAGTAGATGCACATTCTAATGAAATGGTAAAAGGCTTGAACGAGTCGGGCCGTTTGCCCTACAAAGTGGTTTATAAAGGAACAGCCAACTCATCTCGCGAAGTGGAGACTATCTTCAAGGCTGCCAATAACGACGAAAAATGTGTGGGTATCATCACTTGGATGCATACGTTCTCTCCGGCAAAAATGTGGATTCACGGCTTGCAACAGCTGAAGAAACCGTTGTTGCACCTTCACACGCAATTCAATAAAGAAATTCCTTGGGATACGATGGACATGGACTTCATGAACTTGAACCAGAGTGCCCATGGCGACCGCGAATTTGGTCACATCTGTTCACGCATGCGTATCCGCCGCAAATTGGTTGTCGGCTACTGGCAAGACGAAGAAACGCAGCGTAAGATTGCCGTTTGGATGCGTGTTTGCGCAGCATGGGCCGATGCTCAAGATATGTTGATCATCCGCTTCGGCGACCAAATGAACAACGTGGCTGTAACGGACGGCGACAAGGTTGAGGCCGAACAACGCATGGGTTATCATGTTGACTACTGCCCCGTCAGCGAATTGATGGAATATCATAAAGCTGTAAAAGATGCAGATGTTGAGGCATTGGTAGCAGAATATTTCCAATTGTATGAGCACGATGCGGAATTGGAAGACAAGAGCACAGAAGCTTATAAGAAAGTATGGAATTCGGCCAAAGCAGAATTGGCATTGCGCGCTATCTTGAAGGCGAAAGGAGCTAAGGGCTTTACGACCAACTTCGACGACCTTGGTGATGTAAATGTAGAAGAGACCGGCAACGGATTCGATCAGATACCGGGTTTGGCTTCTCAGCGTTTGATGGCAGAAGGCTATGGTTTCGGTGCAGAAGGCGACTGGAAATCGGCAGCTCTCTATCGTACGGTATGGGTAATGAACCAAGGTTTGCCCAATGGCTGCTCATTCTTGGAAGACTATACATTGAATTTCAATGGCGACAGAAGCGCCATCCTGCAGGCTCATATGTTGGAGGTTTGTCCGCTGATCGCAGCAAAACGTCCACGCTTGGAAGTACACTTCTTGGGTATCGGTATCCGCAAGAGCCAGACAGCTCGTTTGGTGTTCACCTCAAAGGTCGGCTTCGGCTGCACTGCTACTGTAGTGGATTTGGGCAACCGCTTCCGTTTGATCGTAAACGACGTGGAATGTATCGAACCGAAACCATTGCCAAAATTGCCAGTGGCAAGCGCATTGTGGATTCCGCAGCCTAACTTCGAAGTAGGTGCCGGCGCATGGATCTTGGCCGGTGGAACCCACCACTCTTGCTTCTCTTATGATTTGACAGCAGAGTATTGGGAAGATTATGCTGAAATCGCAGGTATTGAGATGGTTCATATCAACAAAGATACCAAGACTGAAGAGTTCAAAAAAGAACTTCGTTACAATGAAGTTTATTACATGCTCAACAAAGCTCTTTGCTAATGAAACAGGATGCTAAAGCGACGATCGAAGCCGGCAAGGCAATCTTGGGCATTGAGTTGGGTTCGACCCGCATCAAGGCGGTTTTGATCGATCAAGAAAACAAACCGATCGCACAAGGAAGCCATACTTGGGAGAACCAATTGGTGGACGGACTGTGGTCTTATAGTATCGATGCCATATGGAGCGGATTGCAGGACAGCTACGCTGATCTGCGTCAAGACGTTCAAAAACAGTATGGTGTCGAGCTTGAATCGTTGGCTGCCATTGGTGTCAGCGCAATGATGCACGGCTATATGGCATTCGACAAGAACGAACAGATTCTGGTTCCGTTCCGTACTTGGCGTAATACCAATACGGGCGAGGCTGCTGCCGCTTTGTCGAAATTGTTTGTCTATAATATTCCATTGCGTTGGAGTATATCTCATCTTTATCAAGCAATCTTGAATGGCGAGAAACATATCAACGAAATCGACTACTTGACCACATTGGCCGGTTATATACACTGGCAATTGACAAGTCGTAAAGTGTTGGGTGTTGGTGATGCTTCAGGTATGATTCCTGTCGATCCCGTGACGAAGAACTATTCAGTGGAGATGGTGAAGAAGTTCAATGAGTTGATCGCTCCGAAAAACTTGGCATGGAAGTTGGAAGACATCTTGCCTGAAGTATTGCTTGCCGGTGAAAATGCCGGTAGTTTGACGGCAGAAGGAGCGAAGAAATTGGACGTATCCGGCCATTTGAAAGCCGGCGTTCCATTCTGTCCGCCGGAAGGAGATGCGGGAACCGGCATGGTGGCTACCAATGCAGTTAAGCAACGCACGGGTAATGTCTCGGCAGGAACCTCTTCTTTCTCAATGATCGTATTGGAGAAAGACTTGTCGAAACCTTACGAGATGATCGATATGGTGACGACACCTGACGGTAGTTTGGTGGCAATGGTTCACTGCAACAACTGTACATCCGACCTTAATGCTTGGGTGAACCTCTTCAAGGAGTACCAAGAACTGTTGGGTGTTCCCGTTGATATGAACGAAGTATTCGGCAAATTATATAATGTGGCGTTGACAGGCGATGCTGATTGTGGCGGATTGATTTCGTACAATTACATCTCAGGCGAGCCGGTTGCGGGCATGGTAGACGGTCGTCCGATGTTCCTCCGCTCTGCAAGCGACAAGTTCAATTTGGCGAATTTCATGCGTTCTCACCTCTATGCCTCCGTTGGTGTGCTGAAGATTGGTAACGATATCCTCTTCAACGAGGAAAAAGTGAAGGTCGACCGCATCACCGGCCATGGTGGTTTGTTCAAGACGAAGGGTGTTGGCCAGCGCGTTTTGGCGGCAGCCTTGGCATCTCCCATCTCGGTGATGGAGACTGCCGGCGAAGGTGGTGCGTGGGGTATTGCTCTCCTCGGCTCATATTTGGTAAATCATGCCGATGGTCAGTCGTTGGCTGATTTCTTGGACGAGCAAGTCTTTGCCGGTGATGAAGGTGTTCAGATTGAACCGACGGCCGAAGATGTAGCAGGATTCAATGCTTATATTGAAAATTATAAAGCCACATTACCGGTCGAAGCTGCGGCGGTGCAGTATAAAAAGTAGGCCGTTTGTAATGAAAGCCTAAAATGTTGGAAACCGAAGGTCGGCAGACGGTTGTCTGCTGGCCTTTGGCTTCTTTGTATAACCTCCGTTTCACATCCAAGGTGAAACGATTATTTATGAAAAAGAAGAAATAATGCGTATGAAAAAGAAACTATTGTTGGGTGGCTTGATGTTGGCAGCAACCTTGTCAATCTCCGCTCAAAAATCGGCTACTATTGCGTTGGATGCAGACAAAGGAAAGCAAATTATTCCGAAAGAGATCTATGGTCAGTTTGCCGAGCACTTGGGCTCTTGTATTTATGGAGGATTATGGGTTGGCGAAGATTCTGACATTCCCAATACACAAGGCTATCGTACGGACGTATTGAATGCCTTGAAAGAGTTGAAAGTACCCGTATTGCGCTGGCCGGGTGGCTGTTTTGCCGATGAATATCATTGGATGGATGGCATCGGTCCGAAGGAGAACCGCCCGAAAATGGTGAACAACAACTGGGGTGGTACTATCGAGGACAACAGTTTTGGTACACACGAATTCTTGAATTTATGCGAACTGTTGGGTTGCGAGCCCTATATCAGTGGCAATGTCGGCAGCGGAACAGTAGAAGAATTGGCCAAGTGGGTAGAATACATGACCTCGGAAGGCGATTCGCCTATGGCCCGTTTGCGTCGGAAAAATGGTCGCGACAAGGCATGGAAGGTGAAGTTCCTTGGCGTAGGAAACGAGAGTTGGGGATGCGGTGGCAGTATGCGTCCCGAATATTATTCGGATCTCTTCCGCAGATACTCCACCTATTGTCGTAACTACGATGGCAATCAACTGTTTAAAATTGCGAGTGGAGCCAGTGATTATGATTACAATTGGACGAAAATATTGATGGAGAATGTCGGCCGTCGGATGGACGGTCTTTCTCTCCACTACTATACGGTCACCGGTTGGAATGGAAGCAAAGGATCGGCAACCGACTTTGATACGGACGATTATTATTGGACTTTGGGCAAATGCCGTGAGATCGAAGATGTTCTCAAGAAGCATATAACCATCATGGATGTCTACGATCCGAACAATCAAGTGGCTTTGCTTCTCGACGAGTGGGGCACATGGTGGGACGTGGAGCCGGGCACCAACCCCGGCCATCTTTTCCAACAAAACACATTGCGCGACGCATTGGTGGCTTCACTCAGTTTGGATATTTTCCATAAATACACGCAGCGTCTGAAGATGGCGAACATTGCTCAGATCGTTAATGTGCTTCAGTCTATGATTCTGACTGAGGGCAATAAGATGGTACTCACTCCGACCTATCATGTATTCAAGATGTACAATGTTCACCAAGATGCCACCTATTTGCCGATTGAGGTGAATTGTGACGTGGTGAAGTTGGCCGGCGATCGGAACAAAAATCGCGAATTGCCTTTGTTAAGTGCAACGGCTTCGAAGAATTCGGAAGGAGTGATCCATGTATCGCTTTCGAATGTCGATCCGAAAGAGAAGCAGACTGTATCAATCGAACTGGCACATGTTCAAGGAAAGAGCGTAACGGGTGAGATACTGACCTCTGCCAATCTGTCCGATCACAATACCTTCGACAAACCGGATCAGGTCAAATGCGTGGCTTTCAACGGAGCAAAGCTGAAAAACAACACATTGACGGTGGAGTTACCCGCCAAATCAATTGTGACACTTGAAATAAAATAAACAGTAAAGAGCGGTGTTTTGAGGCAAAAGACACCGCTCTTTTTCTATACATTGGCAGTGCCTTTGTATAGAAAAGCAGACAGAATAAGAACAAAATGTAAACACTTGATTATGATGAGGCATACAAAAATTTTAACTGTCTCCCTGGTGGGGCTCTTTTCATGGGCAACACTCTCTGCCCAGATCAATGAATTGCCCCGTGTAACGCCCGAAGCAGAGGGCGTTCCTTCGAAAGCCGTTATGGCCTATTTCGACTCCATTATGGGGTTAAAGACGACAGAAATCCATAGTGCATTGTTGATGCGTCACGGGAAAGTGATAGGAGAAATCTATCCGGCTCCCTTCTCGGCCGAGTATGGACACACGCTCTTTTCTTGTTCGAAGACGTTTACTTCTGCTGCAGTGGGCATTGCCATCGGCGAGAATCGCCTTCGCTTGACAGATCGTGTGGCGGCTTTCTTCCCGGAATGCTTGCCTGATTCCATTTCGCCGTGGCTCGCTTCGATGACAGTCGAGGATCTGTTGACGATGCGCTCGGGTTTCGATGTCAATGGTGTCATCCGAACGGCGGAAAAGGAGTGGGTGCGGAGCTATTTGGCCGTGCCGATTGTTGCCGAACCCGGCACTCGCTTTGCCTACGATTCGATGGATACCTACCTGCTCTCGGCCATTGTTACGAAGGTGACAGGGATGAAGGTGTTCGATTATCTGAAGCCTCGCCTTTTTGAACCGTTGCATATCGAAAAAGTGAACTGGGAATATAGCCCGGAAAATATCACAAGTGGCGGTTGGGGTCTCTATCTGCAAGCCGAATCATTGGCGAAATTTGGTCAGCTGTTGCTCAATAAAGGAGCTTGGAACGGCAAGCAACTGATCCCTGCTTCATGGGTGGAACAGATGATGGCCATCCATACTCCGACCGGCGGAGACAGCTATTGCTATCAGATGTGGGCATGCGACCACCCGAATACGGCGCGGGCCGACGGAGCTTATGGCCAATATATTATCGTTATGCCCGATGAAGAGATGGTTGCCGTCATTACTCAATCAGCGACGGGTGACGATGGTGCGCATGAACAGCGCTTTTTGTTCAAGAACCTGTTGCCGACAATCAGCAACGAAGCTCTTCCGACAACTCGTGAAACCCAACAACTTGCCAAGAAACAGACAACTTATCAGCATCCGTTTGCCGAAGGAAAATCCTCCTCGGCCAAAGTCTCGAACTATGCCGGTCGCTATTATCAGTTGGAAAAGAACAGTATGCATTGGAAAGGCTTTTCGATCGAACAGAAAGGGAAGTCGTTGGTCTTGACGATTGATGCCGAAGAGACGGGGAAAAACCAACTGAGTTGTGGCTATCGCTCCTGGACCAATTCCTCGGTTGCTACAAGATTCCCCTTGAATGCCCGCCGAAGTACTTTGGGATCCTTCTCCGGTTTCTCTGCGCCTTTCACGGCAAGCAGTAGCTATGGATGGAAGAATGCCAACGAATTGGAGGTGAAGATTCACTTTGTGGATTGGATGAGCGGCCTCGATCTTTCCTTCCATTTCGATGGAGACCAACCCTATCTCCAAGCAAAGAAGAACTACGAAAGCGAACCTTTTACCGTTCATTTCCACGAATAATGTCCGCTGTTTGAACCATATAAGGGGTGTATCATCGATAATAATCGGTTGGTACACCCCCTTTTTATGCTTGCTCTATTTCGTTAGAAACGGAAAGAGGCTCCGGCTCTTACCCAAATACCCGGTTGAGGGATGTTACCATGGTCGTAATACTCTTTGTTGAGGATGTTGTTCGCTTCGCAATAGAGCGTATAGCGTGTGGCATCCCACGAGAGACGCGCGTCCAACAAAGAATAGGGGTCATACGAAACCAGCTCGGAACCTTTCTGATAGTTGCCGATTCGATCCTGCCAACGGTAGGAAACATTCAAGTTCAACTGCCGGAAAAGGTGCAAGTTGGCTTGTGCCACAAACTTATGTCGCAAATATTCAAGTGCATAGCGCGATTGGATATTGGGTGTAGATTCTTTATCCTTGTCGATATAGCTATAGGCGATATTGACATTTCTGACGAAAGATTTTTCGCCGACCCAATGCGTAATGTTGAACTTCAGGGAAGCTTCCGCACCCATCGTGTTCATTTTGGTATGATTGACCGACTGCCAAGGGGCATCTTCTCCTTGCGAGAAATCCTTGATCCAGTCGATCATGTTCGTACCATGATGACGGTACAGGCTCAATGTCCCTTGGATGCCCGGCGTCAAATATTTCAATCCGACTTCGAAGGCGCTCATCTCTTCCGGCTTCAGATATTTGTCGGCCTTATAGCCTTCGACCGTATAGTAGAGCTCCGTGAATGTCGGCATGCGCAATGACGTGTTGTATGAAGCATATACTTTCCAGTCGCGTCCGATTCGATAGCTCGCATCGACGCCCGGATAGAAGTGAAATCCGGCCTCGTCCCAGGTGTTTCTGACGGCAATCACACCGGCCGATACGGTGAAGCGGGGCAATACTACCGTATGCTCCAGGTGAAAACTCATATTGGTACGGTTCAGACC
>CAVJQR010000124.1:2987-8335 GCA_963651605.1 Agathobaculum sp. | reverse complement strand
GTTTGAAGCCTGAATCAACGCGCCGTATTGTTTTCCACGAGATTACGAAGAGTGCCATTTTGCATGCCATAGAAATGCCGCGCGACATTGATATGAACTTGGTTAATGCTCAGCAAGCGCGAAGAGTTCTTGACCGTATAGTCGGGTTCGAGCTTTCTCCTATCTTATGGCGAAAGATCAAGCCGGCATTGTCTGCCGGACGTGTACAGTCGGTGGCCGTCCGTCTGATTGTCGAGCGTGAGCGTGAGATCAATGATTTTGTGGCGGAAGCGAACTACCGTATCATCGCGGATTTTATTTTGCCGGACGGCAAGACGGCTTTGCGCGCTGAGTTGGAACATCGTTTGAAAACGAAAGAGGAGGTGATAGAGTTCCTTCATCTTTGCCAAAAGGCAACCTTTACAATAGAAGATATTGCCAAGAAACCGGTTCGAAAATCGCCGGCTCCTCCTTTTACAACTTCAACTTTGCAGCAAGAGGCTGCCCGTAAATTAGGCTATTCCGTATCACAAACGATGATGATTGCCCAACGGTTGTACGAGTCCGGATTCATTACTTATATGCGTACCGACTCATTCAATCTGAGTGATTTGGCTTTGGGGACATCAAAAGAGACGATTCTTTCAACCTTTGGCGAGAAATATTATAAGTTTCGTCAGTATCATACAAAGAGCAAAGGAGCCCAAGAAGCGCACGAGGCTATCCGACCGACTTATATCGCCAATGCCGAGATCAGTGGATCAGCTCAAGAAAAAAAATTGTATGATTTGATTCGCAAGCGCACAATTGCTTGCCAGATGGCCGATGCAGAACTGGAGCGTACTACTATATCCATTGCAGTAAGTGGTTCATCTGAACGTTTTGTAGCAACTGGAGAAGTAATAGCATTCGATGGCTTCTTGCAAGTCTATAGAGAAAGCACCGACGATGAAAATGAAAAAGATATAGAGAAGGGATCGCTCCCTATGGTTCAACAGCATGAGGTGTTGCGTATGAAAGAGGTCGTCGCAACCGAACGATTCACACAACGCCCTCCTCGCTATACGGAAGCAAGTCTGGTCAGAAGATTGGAGGAATTAGGGATTGGCCGCCCGTCTACTTACGCACCAACTATCCAAACCATTCAAAATAGAGAATATGTTTTGAAAGGAGACAAAGAAGGTATGGCCCGTAGCTATGAAACAATAACATTGAATGCTAAGGGTATCAAAGAAAAGGTGGAGAATGAAATCGTTGGCGCCGATCGTAATAAGTTGATTCCGACAGATATAGGCATTGTTGTGAATGATTTCCTGATGGAGTATTTTCAAGTAGTGATGGACTATAACTTTACAGCAAGAGTGGAAAAAGAATTTGACGCTGTGGCTGAGGGAGAAGAAGAATGGACCTCCATTATAGACCATTTCTATAAAGCTTTTCATCCGGTAGTGAAAGAGGCGACTGCCATCCATACAGAATACAAAGTGGGGGAACGTTTGTTGGGAACAGATCCTAAGAGTGGAAAGCCCGTCTACGTAAAAATCGGCCGTTTTGGACCGATGGCGCAAATAGGAGAATCCAATTCGGAAAACAAAGAAGGCGAGAAACCTCACTTTGCAGCTTTATTGAAAGGCCAATCTCTTGAAACCATTACATTGGAAGAGGCTTTGAAATTATTTGACTTGCCTCGTACTGTAGGTGAATATGATGGGAAAACAGTGGTAGCGGCAATTGGCCGTTTCGGACCATTTATCCGGTACGATGGAAAATTCGTTTCTATTCCGAAAACATTGGATCCTAATACCATTACTTTGGAGGAGGCCATACAGCTGATTCAAGAGAAACGCTTGAAAGATGAACAACGATTTATCAAAAAATTTGAAGAAGAACCTGAATTGGAAATCTTGAATGGCCGGTTCGGTCCATATATAGCCTATAAGGGAAGCAATTATAAGATTCCCAAAACGGGCTATACTCCTACGGAAATGACCTTGGATGATTGTATGAAGTTGATACATGAAGCTGCGGATAAGCCGGTTGTCAAGAAGCGTGTCGTACGTAAAAAATCTTGATTCTGAGGCCAACAAGCATTTTAGAGAACGAGAAGATAACACTCAAAATTAAAATTTTCTCTAAAGGATTTGTATTACTGAAAAATTTCCTTAATACAGTGCTTTGATACAGAAATTTATATTACTTTTGTACCGCATTAAACAAAATGGAGTTTTCTGTTGTTTAAAGTGATAGAAAAGATAAGAAAGAAAATAATTATTATATAATTCAATCAATTAAATTATTATCTACGATGGCAAAGTTAGATTTAACAAAGTATGGCATTACTGGTGCTACAGTAATCGCTCACAATCCTTCTTACGAGCAATTGTTCGAGGAGGAGACAAAGGCAGGTCTTGAAGGTTATGAAGTAGGTCAGGTAACTGAGCTCGGCGCAGTTAATGTAATGACAGGTATCTTCACAGGTCGTTCTCCTAAGGATAAATATATCGTAGACGACGCTCAGAGCCATGACAATGTATGGTGGACTTCAGAGGCGTACAAGAACGATAACCACCCAATGAGCGAAGAAGTATGGGCACAGGTAAAGAACATCGCTAAAAACGAACTTTCTAACAAGAACCTCTATGTAGTTGATGCATTCTGCGGTGCAAACAAGGCAACTCGTTTGGCTGTTCGCTTCATCGTTGAGGTAGCTTGGCAGGCACACTTCGTAACAAATATGTTCATTCAGCCTACAGAAGAAGAACTCGCTAACTTCGAGCCTAACTTCGTAATCTATAACGCTTCTAAGGCTAAAGTTGAAAACTACAAAGAACTCGGTTTGAATTCTGAAACTTGCGTAGCTTTCAATACAACTACTCGTGAGCAAGTTATCATCAACACTTGGTATGGTGGTGAAATGAAGAAAGGTATGTTCTCTATGCAGAACTACTACTTGCCATTGAAGGGTATCGCTTCAATGCACTGCTCTGCCAACTGCGATATGAATGGTGAGAACACAGCTATCTTCTTCGGTCTTTCAGGTACAGGTAAGACTACATTGTCAACAGATCCAAAACGTAAATTGATCGGTGACGACGAACACGGATGGGACGATGAAGGTGTATTCAACCTCGAAGGTGGTTGCTACGCTAAGGTTATCAACTTGGATAAAGACTCTGAACCGGATATCTACAACGCTATCAAACGTAACGCTTTGTTGGAGAACGTTACAGTTGACGCTAATGGTAAGATCGATTTCGCTGACAAGAGTGTAACTGAAAATACTCGTGTTTCTTACCCAATCAACCATATCAAGAATATCCAGCCGGGTTCTTCTGCACCTGCTGCTAAGAAGGTTATCTTCTTGTCTGCTGATGCATTCGGTGTATTGCCTCCAGTATCTATCTTGACTCCGGAGCAGACTCAGTACTACTTCTTGTCTGGATTTACTGCTAAGTTGGCCGGTACAGAACGTGGTATTACTGAACCGACTCCTACATTCTCTGCATGTTTTGGTCAAGCATTCTTGGAATTGCACCCAACTAAATATGCTCAAGAACTTGTTAAGAAGATGGAAGCCAACAACGCTAAGGCTTATCTCGTAAATACTGGTTGGAACGGTTCTGGCAAACGTATCTCTATCCGTGATACTCGTGGTATCATCGATGCTATCTTGAATGGCGACATTGACAAGGCTCCTACAAAACAGATCCCGATGTTCGACTTCAAGGTTCCGACTGCATTGCCAGGTGTTGATCCTGCTATCCTTGATCCGCGTGACACTTATGCTGAGGCTGCTCAGTGGGAAGTAAAAGCTAAAGATTTGGCTGCTCGCTTCATCAAGAACTTCGGTAAGTATACAACTAATGAAGCTGGTAAGGCTTTGGTTGCTGCTGGTCCTAAATTGTAATTAGAATCTTACTAACATAGAGAGGAGTATGTCCAGAGGATATGCTCCTCTTTTTTTGTGAAAAGACCATATATGAAATAACCCAAAATATATTTCATTCCGACCAAATTCGTTGTATATTTGCAAAATATAGAGTAATACTCCTTGGGAGATGGTTAGATTTATTATAAGTGGTTGTTTGTTGTGTGCCAATCTGTTGCCAATACATGCCGCAGCTTTTTCGGTTGATACGGCTCAACAAACACATAAAGAACCGTTATGGGTGCTGAAATATCGGAACACACATACCTATTATATATTGCGGACGGCTATTCCGTTGTTCGTTTCCAGTGCAGTCTCCCTTTCGATTGATAATCAGATTCGGGCTACACGCAACATGCATTTGGCACAATTTTCGACAACTTTCGATAATTATCTACAATATGCGCCGATGGCGGCCATGTTTGGCATGAAAGCTTTTGGAGTGAAAGGGAGAAGTTCATGGGGTGAAATGTTGACGGCTGATCTTATTTCAGCGGCAACCATGGCGGGCTTGGTGAATGGATTGAAATATAGCGTCAAACGAGAACGCCCCGACGGAAGTAGGAAAAACTCCTTTCCCTCCGGCCATACGGCTACCGCTTTCATGGCGGCAGATATGCTTTATAAAGAATATGGTCAGTTGAGTCCGTGGGTAGGTATCGGAGCATACACGGCGGCTACGACGGTAGCGGTCGGACGAATGCTGAACAATCGGCATTGGATGTCGGATGTTTTGGCGGGTGCCGGAATTGGAATGGTATCGAGCGAGTTGGGTTATTTCTTCTCTGACCTGATTTTTAAGAAGAAAAGCTTGACAGAGATGGTGGGGGCTGCCACCGATTATACGGACATTCTTTCTTATTTTGAATATTCTGTAGGCTATACCCGTATTTTCCCTGAGCAATTTTGGCTCAATGATTGCTATGTATGTACGTATCACGGGGTAAACTCGCGTCTGTCGGGGGCCTATCATTTCCCGTCAGGCTGGGGAATAGGAGGGGCTGCCTCTATCATGACGGCGAATGTAACGAAACAACAGGGTATTGTTGGAAGTACGTCGTTTACCATTGGGCCGACCTATGCAAAGATGTTAATTCCTCGTTTCTTTTGGGAGAGTTATCTTTATATGGGGTATGGCGATTTACACTACAACCAAACTCAAATGAAATCGGGATTCAATTTGTTGGTGGGTACTTCTTTACTCGGTCAGTTGACTCCGACAATGGGAATGCGTTTGTATACCGACTACACCTACAGCTCGATGCCGTTTTTTGATTCTGGTCGCCGGCTGAATTATTTGAATGTAGGAGTTGCTGTTGCAGCCCTTTTCTGAGAAATAAAAAGCATCGTGAACATTGAAAAAAATCATGCCGAGCTTTTTTGAAAAACATCGGCATCTTTTTGGAAAAAGCTCGGCATGTTTTTGATAAAGAAACGACCT
>CAVJQR010000124.1:0-2977 GCA_963651605.1 Agathobaculum sp. | reverse complement strand
CCATTGTTTTGAAAGAGATTACTTTTGATTATTAATGGTTGATAAGTGCCTTTTACAGAAATGATTAACTTGATTTTTGAATCGTTTGTCCGTTGAGTGGCCTTTTGGGAGTTGAAAGTTCAGATAAAAAATGTATATTTGTATCCTATATCGTATAATCTGAAGAATTATGATGACAAACGAGATCACGTCAATCTTGGAACAGGAAGCAAATGCTGTACGGAATATACCGATCACGCCCGGATATGAAACAGCCGTCAATTTGATTGTGCACTATGTGCACGAACTGGGTGGAAAATTGATCACCAGCGGAATGGGTAAAGCCGGGCAGATTGCCATGAATATCGCTACCACATTCAGCTCGACCGGCACGCCTGCCTCTTTTTTGCATCCCAGTGAAGCACAACATGGCGACTTGGGTATTGTTCGTAAAGATGACGTCATGCTGTTGATTTCCAATTCAGGTAAGACCAGAGAGTTGGTGGAATTGGTTAATTTGACCCGTGGACTTGTCCCTGATATGCAATTCATCGTGATTACAAGTAACCCGGAAAGTGAATTGGCACAAGAGGCTACCGTCTGTTTGCCGACAGGGGCACCCGCTGAAGTTTGTCCGTTGGGCTTGACTCCTACCACCTCGACAACAGTTATGACCGTGATGGGTGATATATTGGTGGTGGGTACCATGAAAAAGATTCATTTCACCAATGCAGATTATGCAAAACGGCATCATGGAGGTTACTTGGGTTCGAAAAGTAGAGAGCAAAGCAAAAACGAATAAGAAGACAACGATATGAGAAAGGTAATCGGTATAGGTGAAACCATATTGGATGTGATTTTTCGAAATAATCATCCGTATGCAGCCGTTCCAGGTGGATCCGTTTTCAATGGTTTGGTTTCTCTGGGGCGTATGGGCATCGAGGTACTCTTCATTAGTGAACTGGGTAACGATCATGTGGGCGATATCATCGAGCAATTCATGCGTGAAAATCATATTTCAACGGAGTATGTGGATCGTTTCCCTGATGGAAAAAGCCCGCTTTCATTAGCCTTTTTGGATGATAAGAAGGACGCCAACTATATGTTTTATAAGGATTATCCTAAACAACGGTTGGAGGTATCGCTACCGCCGATAGAGGAAAACGATATTTTTATATTTGGCTCGTTTTATGTGTTGAATCCGGCTCTTCGACAAACGGTATGTGAATTTATAGAATATGCCAAAGAACGCAAAGCTATTTTGTATTACGATCCAAATTTTCGTAGAGCTCATGCCCATGAGGCAATCCATGTGATGCCGGCAGTATTGGAAAATTTGGAGTATGCAGATATTGTTCGTGGTTCAGACGAAGATTTCTTCAATCTGTTTCATGAAGCGGATGCAGAAAAAGTGTATAAAGATCATATCCAATTCTATTGTGACACTTTCTTGACAACCAGGGCGGCTGATGGCGTGGATCTGCAGATGCCTGATATGAAAATCCATTGTGATGCCCAACCAATAGAACCGGTAAGTACTATCGGAGCGGGCGACAATTTTAATGCAGGTATTATCTATGCATTGTTGAAAATGGGTATCGGTAAAGAGGATCTGCCGTTGTTGTCAGAAGCCCAATGGCGGAAAATCATCCAATGTGGAATTGATTTTTCATCACATGTTTGTCAAAGCTACGACAACTATTTGTCTGTCGATTTTGCAAAGAACTATTCACTTTGACAATCTGGTTAAATAAAGCTAATAAGTTGTAGGAATTTACGGTGATTTCTTATCTTTGCTTTTGATGAATGTAGGGGTTGAATGATGAAGTATTTATATGCCATATTGACTTGTTTGTTGTTCTTCACAGGGTGTTCCCATACCTCTTACGAGATCACGGCGGTATGTAACCGCGATGATATCGGGAATTATATTTTGAAATGGGAGACAGACCCGGCGATGACAGGGACGATGCGTTTCTATGTCTCCGATTTACCCAATTCATTCGATATGTCAAAGCCGGCTGGAGTGGTGGATATTCAAAATGGGGTTACGATCTATGTGACAGAAGATAATCTGATACGAAAATTTTTCCGTCTTACATTCAATAATAAATACCCGCAAGATATAGCGGCTCGCCATACATTGATGGATAGCATTCAGAACTTTCGCGATGAAGGAGGCTATCGGACACAACGGGGACGTATGGTGAAATGGGGGAAAATTTACCGCTCGGGCTATATCGGACAGTATACGAGTCGCGATTCGATGAAGATCAGCGATGCCGGCATTAAGACAATTATCGATTTGCGAACAGAAGATGAAGCTATGAAGCAACCTTTGTTTTTTCCGCATATTCGTATTGTTCATGTACCGATAGTGTCAAGTAATAGGCAAGAAATTCTACGACGCATTCAAGAGAACAAGACACGTAGCCGGGACGGTGTGCTGTTTATGGAAGATGTTTATATCAAATTTGTGACACAGTGCACAGAGGATTTTGCTCAGATCTTGCAATTGTTTGTTGATGAAAACAACTATCCGATCTTGGTACAGGATGATTTGGGAAAAGACCGTGCCGGCTATCTGATGTCGCTGGTATTGATGTTGTTGGATGTACCCTATGAAACGGTTGTAAAGGACTATCTGGAGTCGAACGTTTACGTGGATCCAAGTTTTATGTCTAGTACGGTTCGTTCATGGAGCATGGATGCCCAGGAGACAATGACCGTATTACTTTCCGTTGATGAGTCGTATCTAGACATAGCTTATAATGAAATTGAACGGAAATATGGCTCATTTAAAGAATTTAGACGTGAAGGTCTTTTCTTTTCTACTAAGAATAAAGAAAAATTGAAGGATATCTTGTTGAGATAAATAAATTATTGACAATTAATGAGTATCTTTGCAAACTCACAAGTATATACATTTATCTAACATATAAAATTTGAAAACATTTGAGGAATTGGGAGTTGCCGAATCAATATTGAAGGCAATTCA
>CAVJQR010000123.1:0-8384 GCA_963651605.1 Agathobaculum sp. | reverse complement strand
CGCGAAACGTGGAGATTCCACTTTCCGCACTCATTCCGGCACCTGTCAAAACGACTAACTTCTTTTTCATACGAGAAAATCATTTATATTCATTCCTCTACAAATATAGAAATTAGAATTGATATATGAAAGAGAAAAGCAAACGTCGCGAACACCTTTTTTCAAGCTGTCGGACTTTGGAAAAGTTTCTCGGGAGTAAACTGCAGTTTCATGCGGAACAAACTCGAGTTCGCTCCCGAATAAACTTTCAAAAAGAGGGATATTTTTTCAAGATAGCCGGAAGGTTTTGAAAAAAAGGGGCACTTGCTTCTGCAAATGCCCCTCCTATTATTTCAAAAGATTACTTTCCACCGTAACCAGGGTTCTGCTCCAACAAATTGTTTGCACCAATCAAACTGTAGTGAACCGGGAAGCGATTCAAGTTGGCATTGTTGGTAGCCTTATGATCCCACCAATCTTCTGTCACATAAGCATCCCAACGAACCAAGTCTGTACGGCGACGACCTTCGGCCAAGAACTCCTGTTGCCATTCATCCAACATACGGTATTTGTCCAAATTGGCTGCAGTGACAGGATCCGGATCCACGCCACCTTCGAAGTAACGTTTGCGGACGGTGTTGATCAAGTCGGCAGCAGCTTGCTTGTCGCCTGCACGCATCTTGCATTCAGCCAGCATGTAGTAGATCTCTGCCAAGCGGATAACAGGCGTATCAGGGTCACCCTTGCGGTTCTTTTCGTCCTGGTTTGGACGCGGGCTTCTCTTTGTTACACGAACACATGAGTTCTCTTCTGCCGTAGCAACGGTTGAAGGCAATGACTCCAATGTCGGATAGTTGGCATCTTTACCCACCTTAGCGAAGTAAGCTACCTGATCGACTACCGTCAAGACCTCACCATTGTATTCACGGCTACCGGTACAAGTCCATTCCGGGTTCAATGGGTTCTCCAATTTCCCGACGATGAACATACCGCGATATTTGCCGTTTCCTTCATAAACGTATGGTTGTTTGCGGATATCCTTGTCGTTGAATTTAGAATAGGCACCGCCCAAACGATACGGATATTTCTTACCTGTCGGATCCAAGCTCGGGATCAAACCGATACCATTGTTAGAACCCGATCCTTCCAAACCGCCAAGATAATTCTTGTAGTTGTAAGGAACCATATAACTCCAGTACATACCGTCGGTTTCTGTCTTGGCATTCTGACTTGGTACCGACCAAATGATTTCCGGACAAGTCTCATTGTCGAAGCCGAAGATGTTGGTCCAGTCTGTATCCAATGCATACTGTCCATACTTACCGTCGATAATATCCTGACAAATCTGGGCAGCTTCCGTATACATCTCCTTGCCAATATATGATTTGGCATTGAAGTAAAGACGAGCCTTCAACGCTGCGGCAGCTGCACGGTGAATAGTTCCTGTTTCCATCTCGCCCAATACAGTCTTCACGGGCAAGCCGGGTATAGACTCATCGAGCAGAGAATCGATAAAATTGAACGTTTCCACATCTGTCGAACGCCCCTTCACTTCGCTTTGAGTTGTCGTGTAAAGAGGCACACCACCGAAGAAGTCCAAGCCATCAAGATAGAGAGAAGCGGCCAAGGCGCGTTGTTGGTTCAACATAGACTCGCGAGTACCCTCTGCAAAGCCCAATTTATTGAAATCAACCTCCTCCAAATCTTCCAAAGCATCCCATGCCAAAGCTACACCCATCGCGAAGTTTGTCCAACCCGTCTCGATGAAAGCCATATCTTCTGTATATTCATGGTGATGGAATTTTTGATATCTGGCACCGTCATACCAGTCACTACCACGAGTCGGCAAGCAGAATTCGTCTGTTCCTAACTCTTGCAACATCCAACGGGGCTCATTGTGTGCCACATACCAACGCCAGTGAGTGAATGAACGGTTAAAGCGCTGCCATACAGCCTCCTGCGAAGTATAGAATGTTTCCGGCACAACTTGTGAATAGAACTCAGGGTCCACATTACACGAGGTAATGCTCATGGCACCCGCTATTCCAACAATTAATGTTTTGATTATATTTTTAGTTTTCATTTTACCATCCGATTAGAAATTAAACTGCATACCTAATGTCCACGTACGAACCACCGGGTAGAAATCTTCCCAGAATTTTTCTGTACCTTTATCCCATCCCGTGATGTCAACTTCAGGATTCATACCGCTGTATCCTGTAATCGTACAAACGTTTCCGACTGTACCATAGATACGGATACGATCGATCAGATTCTTCGTATACTTCTTCATCGGAAGCGTATAACCCAAAGTGATTGCATCGATCTTCAAGAAAGTACCATCTTCCAAGTAGTAGTCGCAAATCTGTTTTTCGCCTTTGATATGGTTAAATTTGCCGTAAGCGGCTTTCAACACATTCGTATTACCTTGGCCTTGAATACCAAAGTACATATTCAATGTATTGTAAACGTCGAAATCAATCCAGCTTCGCAAGTTGATACCCAAGTCGAAATTCTTGTAAGTGAACGTATGGTTCCAGCCGACAATCAACGATGGAGTGTAATTACCCATATATTGTTTGTCGTTTTCTGTCTTCTGAGCAGCAGGAATTACTTCGCCATCCTTGTTGTAAAGCAAGAAGTTTCCGTCATCATCGAAGCCGGCGAACTTCCACAAATAGAATGAACCGATAGTCGAACCTTCTTCCATGCGGGCAGCATCACCCGGAGAACCCGGAGCTACGAAGCCGTTACTGTTATAATATGTATTGTTGCCCCACAACGTCAAGATCTTACCACTGGTATGGCTCAAGTTGAGATTTGAAGACCAAGTAAAGTCTTTTGTCTGAATGATGTTTCCACCAATTTCAAATTCCCAACCTTTACTTTCCATCGTACCGATGTTCTGATACTGTGAACCTTGTGTATAAGGAGGCTGTGGAACCTTTACACTATACAACAAGTTGTCGATCTTACGGCGATAGTAGTCGAACTTACCATAGAGACGTCCGTTGAACAATGAATAGTCAAGACCTAAGTCCCACTCTTTCTTCTCTTCCCAACCTAAGTTCGGATTCACGTTCTGTGTCTTACCATAAGAGTAAGCCCAGGTACCGTCAGGCAACATCCAGTTGGTATCGGAACCCAACATGTTGGCCATATAGGAAGCACTGAAGTCGTTGTTACCGGTAACACCATAACCGAAGCGGATCTTCAAGTCGTCCAACCAATCGATTTCTTTCATGAACTCTTCATTCGAGATACGCCAACCGGCGGTTACTGACCAGAAGTTTGCCCAACGATTGTCGGAAGCGAACTTGGAAGAACCCTCATGGCGGATAGAAGCAGACGCCAAATATTTGTCTTGGTAAGAATAGTTAGCACGCGCGAAGACAGAGAATAGCTTCTCGGTAATGCTCTTGCTTGAACTCATGCTCGCCTTACCATCCGACAAATAACTACCTTCTCCCATATTCCAATATTTGATACCGTCGACAGAGAAATTATAGTTATGCATATTGAACGACTCGGCGTTCGTCTCAAAGTAAGAGTAACCCAATGTTGCATTCAGGTTGTGTCCACCTTTGAAATCGCGCACGTAGGAGAAATAGCCCTCCGATGTCAAGTTTTCGGTCTTGCTGAAACCTAAATAAGCATCACCGTTGCGGGACTCTTCGAGACTGGTTCGGTGGGTACGCGGATAGTAGATGTGCTGTTCCCACTGGCGGTTCTCATAACCGATTACCTGCTGGAAGCTCAATCCCTCGACCGGCTTGATGTTCAACTTGAAAGTGGCCTCGGGCTTGAACCATTTGTCCAGTCCATACCAATCTTCCAACATGGCATCTGCCACTACGTTGTAGTCCAACGATTCGTTGATCCATACATTATATCCTGTTTCGCTTTCAGAGTCGTACGGAGAGCGGGTCGGGTTGTTACGCAATGCTTGCTGGAAGTTAGGATAATGGTTGTTGCGGGCAGCCTGACGATAGTCGACAGCCGGACGTACTTCCAACCAGTTGTCGAACAGTTTGAACGAGGCATTGATACGTCCGCCGTAGTCCTGACGTTCATCCTGCAAAGCGATACCCTGATTCTTCTCATAGAAAAACGACGTATAGAGCTGTGCTTTTTCCGTACCCATCTCCAACGCCAGGTGATGCTTCTGCGAGAAATTCTTATGGTTGATCATCTCGTCCCACCAGTCCGTGTCGCTTCCGTAATCCGTACCTATATTGTGTGAAGCATATTCGCGGCCTGTCAACATCTCCGGCGCATTGTAATTTTGCTTTTTGGTAAACTCATTGCTATAGGTCAGCCTTACTTTTCCGTCTGTATTCGAGCCGCTCTTGGTAGTGATCAAGATGACACCCGACGCAGCACGTGTACCATAGATGGCTCCTGCCGAACCATCCTTCAAGACATCGATAGACTTGATATCGTCTTGCGTCAATGAACGGATATCGCCACCGGGGAATCCATCAATGACAATCAGCGGTGAACGGCCCGCATTGATAGAAGTCATACCACGCAACTGGAAGGTTGTCGATGAGTTGGCCGTACCCAAGTTGGTCATTACCAAACCTCCGATCTTACCTTGTAAGGCAGAAGAGATGTCAGCACCGCCCACACCGACCATCAAATCGTCGGCCTTCAAGGAGGTGATCGCACTGGTTACCTGTTTCTTTTCCATTGTACCGTATCCGACTACGACCACTTCCTGCAAAGCTTTTGAGTCTTCGGAGAGTACAACATTTACATGTGTCTGATTCTTTACGGCCACTTCCTGAGGTTCATAGCCGATATATGAGATTTCCAACACTGCATTGGCCGGGATGTCGTTCAAGACGACCCGTCCATTCATATCGGTAACATTACCGATAGTCGTTCCCTTGACAATAACGTTGGCACCGACCAATTCGCCGTGCGCGTCTCTAACCGTCACTGTCACTGTTCGTCCTTTCTGATTAACCGATTCCACTTTCAAGCCATTGGCTGCGGGAAGCAGATCAGCGGCCATCATACCGGCAGGTGCCAGAAGCAAAAGGCCGGTCGTTAGAAAGGCTAATCCGGGGTTAAACAACCCGCATTTTTTTCCTAAAGTTGTCTTTTCCATTTTTTAAGGATTAAGATTAGCTGAATAAAAAACTTCAATTGTGTCTTTCAATAAAACATACATAAAATACATACCATCGCTATATTTTGAATATATGGCTTTGGTGGTTTACTATACATATTTCAGTGCTACTAAGACATTGCAAATATATTTATTTTTTTGATCTCAATCAAATTTTTTGGATAAAATAAATAATTATCCTTTCTTTATGCTAAAAACAAGGCCATTTTTACCCCCCCCCAGCCGTTAATATTTGTTTACAAACCATATTGATATTCATGGGATTATTAGGGTTTTATTCAACTCCATTTTTCCTACTCCGCAGAGAAAAAAATCCAAACTCCCCATCAACTCCAATAGACTTCCGCAGTTCTGAAAAAATTTCTCGGGAGCGAACTGCAGTTTCATGCCGACCAAACTCGAGTTTTCTCCCGAATGAACTGCAGTTTTCTCCGCACAAAACTCGAGTTTTCTCGGGAGAAATTTTTTCAGAACTCACGAATTGTTTTTTCTTTCTTCGGGAGCTATCTCCTTTATTGAGCCAACGAGAAGCGCAAGCTGACGCCATAGTTGGAGTTGGAGGTCGGGTAGGAAGCACTCGACACCAACGGCTTGTTGATTTGCAAGTCGTAGAATGCCCGAAGCGTCAAGGCTTTGCTCAATCCATAATCGGCCGAGAATTGCAACGTTTGGGCGATATTTCCGCTGGTGGCTTGGGTGAACTGCTCTTCGATTTTGCGGATCAACGACTGCATTTTTCGATAGGAGTAATCCAGGCGAAGCGTCAAATCGCTGCTGAAATCTTGTTTCTTCTTTATCTTCAACACCTTGTTGAACTCGGCAAACTTGTAGCCCAAACCAATAACCACTTCACGAGAATTTGATTCGACCAGTTGATAGGACGAAGTGTTCAAGTTGAGGCTGCGAGTTGTCTGATATTTCAAACTTCCTGTTACATTATTCAATGTCGTGCCGTCGATACCCAACAGAGGGCTGAAGCCGTCGGTAATGCTGACGGCCGAGATCTCGTAGGGCGATGATGGTGTCGGATTGCCGGACAATACACTACGAACGTAGCCCAATCCGTCTCCGGCATCCACCCAGTTGAGATAAGACGAGAACGACCCTACGCTATATGAACATTTGTACTGGTGGCTCAAGGTCATATCCTTAAAATATTTCTTGACAATCGGCAGATTGTTCAGTCCGTTGTAGGTGATTCTCCAGTTAGGCAACATGCTCCATACGGAAGGGAAGGCGGTAAGTCCGACCTTGTCCGCACCCTTTCCGGTGTAAGCAGCAATGAAGGCCGGGATCAACACATCCGAAGAGTTCGCACTAACGCTTCCAAGACTCGAATCGTAAGGCTTGCCGGCTTGGATGGTTCCCGAGATGAATCCGCTGTTTGGATAGGTGGTTTGTGAATAGGCCTGCTCCAAACGGTTGGCTATTATTTCGCGGTTGGCCAAGAATTGGTCGAAAATCTTTGATGAATAGTTGTTCTTCGAACTTCCGGCACCGCCCAATGCTCCTTTCAAGGCAATGGTTGTCATCGTAAAACTACCGCCATATGTCTCCGGCATACCGGCATACATGAATTGGATCTCCGTATTTCTTGTGTCCACCCAGTTGGCAGTCAAGTCGATCTTCAAGCCGGGAATAGGCTCCAAGTTCGCACGGGCATTTACCGTACGTGAGTTATTGATGATGGCCGGGTTGATGTCGGTCGAATCACTCTTGACGAGCCATCCCCGCTCATCCGCCTTGTCGATATAGCTTCGGCTTACACTGCCGAAAGCAAAGCCCAAGCCGGGAGCCATGTTACCCGTCGACCGTGATTGGCCAAAGATATCACCCACCTCCGGGAGGAAGCCCGGCAACATCATACCGTCCGTTCTTGAATAGGTCAAACTAACCCGACGAACCATCATGGCGAAGCGGGTGGCATAGTCCAATGTCTTCCCGAGATTGACTTCCGTCTTGTTTGATTTCGGTCGGATGGTCAGCTTCAACTTGGCAGTATCCTGATTCAAAATGCGCACTTGTGCATAATTGATCGGCTTATACTTGATGGCATAACGCTTTCCGTCGGCACCGATGGCCACGATGTCCACCTTCTTGGTATACATACCATGCTGAACGATGAGGCCGCTGTCAGGGCTCAAAGTGATCTCCTTCTCGAACTTTTTGGGCTCTCGTTTAGCCAGTTTCTTGTTGATCTCCTTTTTCTTGGCATTGTTGTCTCGAGCCGTTGCCGTGAATTTTTGATTGATCTTTTTCAGATATTTGCTCTTGTTGTAAAGAGATGTCAGATTGAAGGAGCCATTCCAATCTAATTGGCGTTGGTTCTTCACGACGTTTCCGATAGGATCGGCGTCTTCTATCTCGGCACTACGCTCCCAATTATAGGAAGCATTATAGGAAACGGAGCCGGATACCCAATCGAGCACCGGAATATATTGCAACGGCAAGTTCCATGTGGCCGTAAATTGCTGGTCGTATTTCAATGGTGTTCCCAAATCGCGGATGCTTTGCATGACAGAGTCCTTCCATACTTTATAACCATCGGGGTTCAAGGCTTTGTTCACTTGAACATAGGGTTCTTCAATGCGGGCGTTTGTTCCGGAAGTAAAGCTCATCGACAATGATTGCGTGAAGTCCCACCGCAAACTGAAAGCACGATCCCAATAGAATTCCTGACTGAACGAAACAGGGATGTTGCTCTTTTCGCCACCTTGAATAGCCGTTACATCTCGCAATTGCTGTTCATAATAGTTGCGCATCAGCACGGTTTGAAAACTGATGTTCGACGGCAAGTAATTCAATCCGAACTGTTTGATGTATTTGGTATATCCATTGTTCTTTTTAATGTTGCCAAATGGTTTGAACGGTTTTGCATAAGGCGTATAATTATATGACAAGTTTCCGTTCCAATTCTTGGTCCGTTCGTATTCCGTCTCGGGATCTCGTTTATTATTCTCGCTATAGGTATATCCAAAGGAGAAGTTTGCCGGGTCATATGGCATAGGGTTCTTGCTTTGAATGTCCACTTTCACATTATTGAACGAGAAACTCTTGATCGTCGTCTGCTCAATGGAGTATTCTTTGATGGAGTCTTTCTCTGCTTGTGTTTCGACATTGTTCAATGCTTCCGAGATGGTAATATCCTGATTCAGCGGATCATATTTCGGAGTGGTCGTCTCTTTCGAATAAGCGTAGTAGAACGGAATGCTGACTTTCGCCTTCTCCGGGAAGAACTTACCCAATTCCACACTGGTCGATACACTAT
>CAVJQR010000122.1:0-8474 GCA_963651605.1 Agathobaculum sp. | reverse complement strand
TTTGCACTGTCAATTTAAAACAACCTAAAACACCAGAAATATGAAAACTACAATGTTGACTAAAACAATCGTTACCCTGCTTGTTGCAGTGGTATGTGGATTTGCAGCGCAAGCATCTACTCCGCGGAACTATCTTTATGATACCAAAGAGGAGAATGGATTGATCGTATCGAAGACGGTCTTCTTGCAAACTGACAATGGCATGCTCGATAAACAAGTGAAGTATGAATTTACCTACAATGAGAAAGGAAAGGTGGCATTGAAGAATGCTTATCGTTGGGACAACAAAGCAGAGAAGTGGGTACCGTTCTATCAAACAGCCTATCACTATGACGAAGAGAAGCAGGAAATCGAATCGTCTTATGGCTTGTGGAACAAGAAAACGGGAGCTTACGACCTGAACCAACAGAAAATGATCCTCTCCGAATCAAACTACAACGATATTTTTTCATGATGTAGTTAATGATAAGTGACAGAAAAAGGTGGTATGATGCGTGGTTGATCTACGCCGTACCGCCTTTTTTTATGGCTGAAAAGAAAAAAGAGGTGATGGATCTTTTGTATATACATATATAATATGTGAGATTGTAACTTTACATCGTGATGGAAAAAGAGGTGTATCCAGTTGCTTATGGTATGGAAAAAGGAGAATCAAGGGGCGTTGCAATTTTGATTTTGTAACTTTATGATAGATTAAAAAGCGAGAATCATTGTTTTTTTTGAATAATAATTGCAAAATTATTGCTGAAGATGAAAAATGTTTTTAATTTTGTCGTTTGATAGTGAAATTGCCCAAACAATAAGAGCATTCGATGCATGGAGTGGCTCTTTTTTGACGTGTAAAGAGAGATTTTTGCAAAGAGGCAATTTACAATTAATGAAAAAATTGATGAATCAATAAAGACTATTGTTCTGACTCGAGAGAGCCAATAGTGTTTTAGGGTAAATAATTGTTTAACAAAGCAAAGTGTGTATTATTATGGTGAATAGGTTTACTATGGCTACTGCTGCATGCTTGATGATGAGCGCGTCGGCAGTAATGGCTCAGAACACAAAAGTAACCGGTAAAGTCGTTGATGAAAACGCGGAACCTGTTATTGGTGCTTCTGTTGTCGTAAAAGGTACTACGATCGGTACGGTGACCGACTTCGACGGTAACTTTACCTTGGATGTTCCGACGCAATACAAGCAGTTGGAGATCTCGTATGTAGGTATGAAATCAGTAATGGTGAATGTGGCATCCAAGGTTTCGGCCGTTTTGGAGTCTGACTCTCAAAACTTGGACGAGGTGATGGTCGTTGCCTATGGTACGGCCAAGAAATCAGCCTTCACAGGGTCTGCATCTACCATCAGCAGCGAGAAGATTACGGCTCGCCAAACGTCAAACGTTACGAATGCATTGACAGGTCAGGTGGCCGGTGTGCAAACGACCAGCAACACGGGTCAGCCCGGCAAAGACGCAACTATCCGCGTGCGCGGTATCGGATCTATGGCAGCCAGCAACACTCCGTTGTATGTTGTCGATGGCGTTCCTTACGATGGCGAAATCTCAGCCATCAGTACGTCTGATATCGAGTCGATGACTGTCTTGAAAGATGCTGCTTCCAATGCCTTGTATGGTGCACGTGGTGCGAACGGTGTCATCTTGATCACCACCCGCCGCGGTAAGACCGGCGAGGCACGAGTTAGCCTTGATGCCAAGTGGGGTGTCAACAAACGTGCTATTCCTTCCTACAAGACGGTATCCGATCCGGGCCAGTATTACGAATTGAACTATGAGTCTATCTATAACGGTGACTTGAAGAAATATTTGGCAAACGGCGATTTGGCTTCCGCCAATGCTTATGCCAACCAGGCCATGCTCTCGAAGAATTACCTTGGCTATCAAGTCTATACGGTACCTAATGGCGAACAATTGATCGGCATGGACGGTAAATTGAATCCGAATGCAACACTCGGTTATTCAGACGGTACCTATTATTATACGCCGGATAACTGGAGCGATGAACTGTTTGAAAGCAATCTCCGTCAAGAGTATAACTTGAACGTGAGCGGTGCGTCCGACAAGATGAACTATTATATGTCTGCCGGCTATTTGAACGATAACGGTATCGTTCCGGAGTCAGGCTTCAAACGTTATACGGCCCGCCTGAAAGCAGACTATCAGGTAAAGCCTTGGTTGAAGTTGTCGGGCAACATGTCCTATACCCACTACGATAGCCGCGAGCAGAATACCGAGGGCAGCACATCAAATGCCAATGCTTTCTACGCTGCCAATATCATGGGTGCTATCTATCCGATGTATATCCGAAACGCAAGTGGCGAGATCATGACCGACAACCGCGGATACCAACGTTACGACTACGGATCGGATACGAACTTCAAACGTGAAGGTGTTATCCCTAACGGAAACCCATTGGCTTCATATATGTTGGACCGTCGCAACTATGCCGGCGATGTGCTCAGCGGCAAGTGGGGAGCAGACATCGATATTTGGGGTGGCATCAAAGCCAAGATCAACATCGGTGTGGACAACAATAATATACAATACCGCAGCTTGGTCAATCCTTATTACGGACAATATTCGGAGACCAGTGGCGTGGGTGGTATGATCTATGCCAGCACTGCGCGTACATTCAGTGTCAACCAGCAGTATTTGCTGACTTGGAGCAAGACATTCAATGACATACATAACGTAGATGTTTTGGCAGGTCATGAAAATTACAACTACCGTTACTCTTATTTGTATGGTAGTCGTGAGAAGGTGTATGATCCGAACGTATCAGAATTGAACAATGCTATCTTGAACCAAAACAATCAATCTTATTCAAGAACCTATGCAACTGAAGGTTGGTTGTTCCGTGTTCAGTACGATTATGATGGCAAATACTTCGGTTCTGCTTCATACCGTCGCGATGCTTCTTCCGTATTCCATCCGGACAATCGTTGGGGTAACTTCTGGTCATTTGGTGCAGGTTGGTTGATGAACAAGGAAGATTTCCTGTCCGATCAGAAATGGATCGACATGTTGAAGTTCAAGATCAGTTACGGTATGCAGGGTAACGACGCATTGTTGTATGAAGGCAGTGCGTCTCGCAACTACTATCCGTACATGGATCAGTACACATTGTCAAACAGTAATGGCGACTTCTCTACGGCATTGAACTATAAAGGTAACAAAGATATCACTTGGGAAACCTCACACAGTTTCAATACCGGTTTCGACTTTACCTTCTGGGGTGGCAAGTTGAGCGGTTCGGCTGAGTACTTCAACCGCCGTACGACGGATATGCTTTACTTCAAACCGGTAGCCGCTTCAATGGGTTATTCTCGCTATCCGGAGAATATCGGTTCAATGGTGAACCGCGGCGTCGAGTTGGATCTCCATTCATCCATCATCAACACCAAGAACTTTACATGGGATGTAAACTTCAACTTGACACACTTCAAGAACAAGATCCAGAAGTTGGCTCCTGAATTGGAGGGTGAGTTGATCGATGGTTCCCGTATCTATCGCGAGGGCGAGTCCATGTATCAATACTACTTGCCGAAATATGTGGGCGTAGATGAGACAACCGGCCAGAGCTTGTGGGCTTTGTTGGAGCCGGATGCTGACGGTGCCACTACTACAACTTCCTATACTGTGGCTGCTTCTAACCGATTTGCAACAGGTGACATCTTGCCGAAAGTATATGGTGGTTTCGGAACAACGTTGTCGGCCTACGGATTCGACTTCTCACTCTCGTTCGCTTATCAGTTGGGCGGTCGTATCTTCGACAGTACATACCGCTCGTTGATGTCCGGTACGGCAAAGGGTTCTGCTATGCATGAGGATATGTTGAACCGCTGGACTCCGACCAATACACAGACAAGTGTTCCGCGTTTGAATGTACAGGACCGTAGTGGTACGAACTATACATCCGACCGTTGGTTGACAAGCTCCAACTATTTGAGCTTGCAGAACATCACCTTCGGTTATACTTTGCCTAAGACGTTGACCCGCAAGATTCAGATTGATGGCATACGTGTCTACATCGTAGCCGATAATGTTGCGTTGTTGACTGCCCGTACAGGTATGGACCCGCGCCAGAGCTATACGACAGCCAATAACGTTTACTCACCGATCCGCACGGTGTCATTTGGATTATCGTTGAATTTCTAACCCATTAAAAGGAATCAGACTTATGAAAATAATAAATAATATATTAATGATCGCTGGTGCCGGGTTGATGTTGGCATCTTGCGACTTGGATAAGACTCCGGAAGGTGAAATCGTAAGTAGCGATCAGAAGGAAGACATTATCAACAAACGCCCGAACCTGATCACGGCCGAGGTGAACGCCATGGCGGCTAAATTGAATGTGTTTGGTACGATTTCTACAGATCTCTCCACCTATCACAACGACTATGGTGTGGCTGCCATTGCACAGGCTATCGATCAGGGTGCGCAAGATATGGTTGTTTCTACGTCAGGTTACAACTGGTTTAATTCTTGTCAGAACTACACCGATCGTGTATATGACAGCTTGGTGGACGAGCTTATTTGGAAGACGTTCTACAACCACATGAAAGCAGCCAATAGCGTGTTGACTTTGACTGCCGATTCAGAAGACGAGACGTTGAAGACTTATCGCGGACAGGCTTATGCCGCTCGTGCTTATGACTACTTGAACTTGGCCCAATTCTACCAGTTCACTTACGCCGGCCACGAGGATATGTTGTGTGTTCCTATCGTTACGGAGACAATGACTGACGAGGAGTTGCAAAACAACCCGCGTGCTACTGTCCGTGAGGTGTACAATCAGATTATCTCGGATTTGAACAATGCCTTGGAACTGATGGGTGAAAGCTATTCAGCTTCCGCAAAAGATCAGATCGATGCGGCCGTTGTTCATGGCTTGCGTGCCCGCGCTTATCTGTTGATGCAGAAATGGAATGAAGCTGCGGCCGATGCCGAGGCTGCTATTGCCGGCGGTACTCCGCAGACATTGAAGGAGGTTTCTTCTCCGACGTTCAACAGCGCAGCAGCCAGCTCTTGGTTGTGGGGCGTATTGATTACGGAAGATAATGATGTTGTTACAACAGGTATCATCAACTGGCCGTCACACTTGTGTTCATTGACCGGTAACGGTTATACGACTTTGGTTGGAACATGGCGTTGCATCAGCAGCACTTTGTACGATCAAATCCCTTCAACGGATATCCGCAAGCAGTGGTTTATCAGTCCGGATACGACTTCAACATTGGTTTCTCGTGACGTGATCGACGATTTTGGTATGGATATCTACTCGAATGTGAAGTTTGGTGCTTACCAAGACGTTATCGGTAACACGACAAATGCCTCAGACTGGCCTTTGATGCGTGTGGAAGAGATGTACTTGATCAAGGCAGAAGCCGAAGCAATGGGTGGCAATTTGGCACAAGGAAAGCAGACATTGGAAGCATTTGTCAACCAATATCGCGATCCGGAATTCAAGAGCGAAGCGACAACAGCCGAGCAATTCCAAGACGAGATATGGTTGCAGCGCCGTATCGAACTGTGGGGTGAAGGCTTCAGCTTGTTCGATATTCTCCGCTTGAAGAAGCCAATCGATCGTAAGGACTCCAATTACGAGGCTATCGTTCAGTTCACGATCCCGGCTGAATCTCAGATCATGATCTATCGTATTCCGCAGTGTGAGATGAATACCAACGCGGGTATCTCTGACGATCAGAACAATCCTGCTGCCGATCAACCGACTGTTTAATGGCGTAATGTTCTCACTGCCGTAGGGTGGTGAGTAATCAATAATGGCTTCCCCGGCTTCAAGTTTGACAAAGACTTGAGGTCGGGGATTGTTTTTTCCGTCTCTTTTTGATAGTAAATCAGTGGAAATTCTGAATAAAAAACACTAATTTTGTCGATTCGTAGAAAACTCTTTTTGGAAGAGTTAGGCACGAGTTGCCCAAAACGTGGACAGCAAGCCGTGGATGGGCATCAGGATCAAGTAAAAATTATAACAAAAAGATATACAAAATGGAATTAGCAAGTAAGTATAATCCCGCTGATGTGGAGGGAAAATGGTACCAGTACTGGCTGGACAATAAACTGTTTAGTTCGAAACCGGACGGGCGCGAACCGTATACCGTCGTCATTCCACCGCCAAATGTGACTGGTGTGCTCCACATGGGACACATGCTTAACAATACTATTCAAGATATTTTGGTGCGCCGTGCACGAATGATGGGCAAAAATGCTTGTTGGGTGCCCGGAACGGACCATGCCTCTATCGCCACGGAAGCCAAGGTGGTTAACCGTTTGGCGCAGCAAGGAATCAAGAAAACAGACCTTACCCGCGAAGAGTTCTTGAAGCATGCTTGGGCATGGACGGAAGAACACGGTGGCATTATCCTCAAACAGCTCCGAAAGTTGGGAGCTTCTTGCGATTGGGACCGTACTGCTTTCACAATGGACGAGGTTCGCAGCAAGAGTGTCATCAAGGTATTTGTCGATCTCTACAACAAAGGTCTGATTTATCGCGGCGTGCGTATGGTCAATTGGGATCCGAAAGCATTGACGGCCCTCTCCGATGAGGAGGTGATCTACAAAGAAGAACACAGCAAACTCTACTATCTCAAATATTATGTAGCGGAAGATGATGGAACAGGTGAAACCGGTGCAGAAGGAGAAATCGTTCACCGTGATGCACAAGGCCGTCGTTATGCAGTGGTTGCTACGACTCGTCCGGAGACAATCATGGGAGATACGGCGATGTGTATCAATCCGAAGGATCCGAAAAACCGCTGGTTGAGCGGCAAGAAGGTGGTCGTTCCATTGGTAAACCGTGTGATTCCTGTCATCGAAGACGAATATGTTGACATTGAATTTGGTACCGGTTGTTTGAAAGTGACGCCGGCTCATGACGTAAATGACTACATGTTGGGCGAAAAATACAACTTGCCGAGCATTGATATCTTCAACGACAATGGAACACTGAGCGATGCAGCCGGTTTGTATGTGGGCATGGATCGTTTCGATGTTCGTGAGCAGATTGAGAAAGACCTCGAAGCTGCCGGATTGTTGGAGAAGGTAGAAGCCTATACAAACAAGGTCGGGTTCTCAGAACGTACGAATGTTGCCATCGAACCGAAGCTTTCTATGCAGTGGTTCTTGAAGATGCAACACTTTGCCGATATGGCATTGCCACCTGTAATGAACGACGAATTGAAATTCTATCCTGCCAAATATAAGAACACTTATCGCAACTGGTTG
This sequence comes from Agathobaculum sp., assembly GCA_963651605.1. Classification (GTDB taxonomy): domain Bacteria; phylum Bacteroidota; class Bacteroidia; order Bacteroidales; family Tannerellaceae; genus Parabacteroides. Next base: position 1,222 of record CAVJQR010000122.1, on the reverse strand, counting down.
GAAAATATCAAGGACTGGTGTATCAGTCGTCAGTTGTGGTGGGGCCATCGCATCCCGGCCTATTTCCTTCCGGAAGGGGGCTATGTGGTAGCCGAGACAGCAGAAGAGGCTTTGAAACTGGCCAAGGAGAAGAGCGGTAATGCCGATTTGAAGATTGAAGACCTTCGTCAAGAAGAAGATTGTCTCGACACTTGGTTCTCATCATGGCTGTGGCCTATCTCTCTGTTTGACGGCATTTTGAACCCGGGCAACGAAGAAATCAACTATTACTACCCGACAAGCGTCTTGGTAACCGGTCCGGATATCATCTTCTTTTGGGTAGCCCGCATGATCATGGCCGGCTATGAATATCAGAAAGAGATGCCATTCCGCAGTGTATACTTCACAGGAATTGTCCGCGACAAGATAGGTCGTAAGATGTCCAAGTCGTTGGGTAACTCACCTGATCCGCTCGATTTGATCGAAAAGTATGGAGCCGATGGCGTTCGTATGGGCATGATGTTGTCAGCACCGGCCGGCAATGATATTTTGTTTGACGATGCATTGTGTGAACAGGGCCGTAACTTCAACAATAAGATTTGGAACGCTTTCCGTTTGGTAAAGGGTTGGAATGTGGCCGATATCGAACAGCCGGAATATGCTAAGTTGGCTACGGAATGGTTTGAGGCCATGTTGGCTAAGACTGCTGCCGAGGTAAATGATTTGTTCGACAGGTATCGTTTGAGCGAAGCCCTGATGGCTGTTTACAAACTCTTCTGGGATGAGTTCTCAAGCTGGTATTTGGAGATGGCGAAACCGGCTTATGGTCAGCCGATCGACAAGACTACTTACGAGAAGACATTGAGCTTCTTCGATACATTGTTGAAGCTCCTGCATCCGTTCATGCCGTTCATTACCGAAGAGTTGTGGCAACACATTTACGATCGTAAGGAGGGTGAAAGCATTATGTTGCAGACATTGAACTTGCCGACGGAATACGACGAGGCAATCATTGCCCGGTTCGATGCCGTGAAGGAGGTTATTGGCGGTATCCGCACGATTCGTTTGCAGAAATCCATTGCACAAAAAGAGGTCTTGTCGTTGGAAGTAGTGGGCGAGAATCCTGTTGCTTCTTTCAATGCCGTTATCGCAAAATTGTGTAATTTGTCAGCTATCGCAACCGTAGCAACGAAGGCAGAAGGAGCCGCTTCATTTATGGTTGGAACGACAGAGTATGCAGTGC
>CAVJQR010000121.1:0-8609 GCA_963651605.1 Agathobaculum sp. | reverse complement strand
ACATTGGTACGATTGGTCACGTTGACCACGGTAAAACAACTTTGACAGCTGCTATCACAACAGTATTGGCAAAGAAAGGTCTTTCAGAAGTAAAATCATTCGATCAGATCGATAACGCTCCTGAAGAAAAAGAAAGAGGTATTACTATCAATACTGCTCACGTAGAGTATCAGACTGCAAACCGTCACTATGCTCACGTTGACTGTCCGGGTCACGCCGACTATGTAAAGAACATGGTAACTGGTGCTGCTCAGATGGATGGTGCCATCATCGTAGTTGCTGCTACTGATGGTCCTATGCCTCAGACTCGTGAACATATCTTGTTGGCTCGTCAGGTAAACGTACCGCGTTTGGTTGTATTCTTGAACAAGTGCGATATGGTAGACGACGAAGAAATGTTGGAATTGGTTGAAATGGAAATGCGTGAATTGCTTTCATTCTATCAGTTCGACGGCGACAATACTCCTATCATCCGTGGTTCTGCTCTGGGTGCTTTGAACGGCGATCCTCAGTGGGAAGAGAAGGTGATGGAATTGATGGACGCTTGCGATACTTGGATTCCTCTGCCTCCGCGTGAAATCGACAAGCCTTTCTTGATGCCGGTTGAAGACGTGTTCTCAATCACTGGTCGTGGTACTGTAGCAACAGGTCGTATCGAAACAGGTATCGTTAAGGTTGGTGACGAAGTTCAGATCATCGGTTTGGGTGCTGATGGCAAGAAGTCAGTTGTAACCGGTGTTGAAATGTTCCGCAAATTGTTGGATCAAGGTGAAGCTGGTGACAACGTAGGTTTGTTGTTGCGCGGTATCGACAAGAACGAAGTTAAACGTGGTATGGTAATCTGCCACCCGGGTCAGGTTAAACCTCACTCTAAGTTCAAAGCAGAGGTTTATATCTTGAAGAAAGAAGAAGGTGGTCGTCACACTCCGTTCCACAACCACTATCGTCCTCAGTTCTACATCCGTACATTGGATGTAACAGGTGAAATCACTTTGCCGGAAGGAACTGAAATGGTAATGCCGGGTGATAACGTAACTATCGAAGTAGAATTGATCTACCCGGTAGCATGTAGCCTTGGTTTGCGTTTCGCTATCCGTGAAGGTGGCCGTACAGTTGGTGCTGGTCAGATCACTGAATTGGAAAACTAATATTTCCTCAATAAAAACAACGGCCGGTCGCATCATGCGGCCGGCCATTTACGGAACTAGCTCAGTTGGTAGAGCACTGGTCTCCAAAACCAGGTGTCGGGAGTTCGAGCCTCTCGTTCCGTGCAGATTATTCAGAAAAGGGCATCGGAAATCGCTTCGGTGCCCTTTTTTTGAGGAAACGTAAGAAAGATGGTTTGTCCCCGGTGGGGGATGGCAAGTTGTTACAAGAAATGGCGGTTGGATAATTTTTTATTCAAAAACATTACAGTGTGGTGACTCCTTGCTAAAAATATATTACCTTTGTAATCGTTTAACAAGACCTCATATAATAAGATGGAAGTATTAAAGCACGAGTGTGGCGTAGCCATGGTTCGCTTGCTGAAACCGTTAGAGTACTATCATCAGAAATACGGCACGTGGATGTACGGTCTGAACAAATTGTACTTACTGATGGAAAAGCAACACAACCGAGGGCAAGAAGGCGCCGGGTTAGCCTGTGTGAAGCTTGAAGCCAACGCAGGAGAAGAATATATGTTTCGAGAAAGGGCATTGGGCACCGGTGCCATTACCGAGATATTTTCTGCAATTCACGAACAGTACCGGGATATTCCTCCTTCCCAACTGGGTGATCCATTATTCGCCAAAGCCAATCTTCCTTTTGCCGGAGAACTTTACATGGGGCATCTCCGCTACAGTACCACCGGAAAATCCGGTATTTCCTATGTCCATCCTTTTCTACGACGCAACAATTGGCGCGCCAAAAACTTGGCCCTTTGTGGCAATTTCAATCTGACAAACGTAGACGAAATATTCAAAGATATCACAGCAACCGGACAGCATCCGCGTAAATTTGCCGATACATATATCATGTTGGAGCAAGTGGGGCACCGTTTGGACCGCGTTGTTGAGCATCTTTTCCAGCAATGTGAGGCAGAGGGTTTGAAAGGAATGGACATCACCCATGCAATTGAGGATCGTATCAATATGGGCGATGTGCTGAAACGGACTGTCCCGACATGGGATGGCGGCTTTGTGATCTGCGGCATCACGGGTAGTGGTGAGATGTTTTCCGTACGTGACCCGTGGGGCCTTCGTCCGGCATTCTACTATCAAGACGACGAGATCGTGGTAGTCGCTTCAGAACGTCCTGTCATACAGACAGTGATGAATGTGCAAGTGGAGGATATCCACGAATTGCAGCGGGGCGAAGCTCTGTTTGTCAATAAAAGTGGTGGCTTCAGAAAAGAACAGATTGTCGAACAAAAAGAGAATAAGGCTTGTTCGTTCGAGCGAATTTATTTCTCCCGTGGAAGTGATGTCGACATATATAAGGAACGTAAACGGTTGGGCGAAACGTTGGTGCCCGCGGTCTTGAAAGCCGTCGACAACGATATAAACCATACGGTCTTCTCTTTTATTCCGAATACGGCCGAAGTGGCTTATTTCGGTATGCAGGAAGGATTGAATAACTATTTGAACGGTCTGAAAAAGAATTGGATAGCCGATCGCACGCATCTCATGAACGAAACGGAACTCGAGCAGATTCTCTCGATGAGGATTCGTGTGGAGAAGGTGGCTATCAAGGATATCAAACTGCGAACATTCATCGCCGAAGGCAACAGCCGAAACGACTTGGCGGCCCATGTCTATGACATTACCTACGGAAGCTTGGTGCCGTATGAAGATAATCTGGTGATTATTGACGACAGTATCGTGCGCGGTACGACACTGAAACAGAGTATTATCGGCATCATGGACCGTCTTCATCCGAAGAAGATCGTGATCGTTTCCTCATCGCCTCAGGTGCGTTACCCGGACTATTATGGCATTGACATGTCGCGCATGAATGAATTTATCGCTTTCAAGGCGGCAGTTGCTCTGCTCAAAGACCGCGGTAAGGAGGATATTCTGGTGGATGCTTATCAGAAGGCCAAGGAACAGGAAGCGCAAGGTGGCTCCGATTATAATTATGTAAAAAATATTTATGCACCATTCACGGACAAGGAAATATCTGAAAAAATGGTATATTTGCTGACACCGTCCGGTACTCGGGCGAAAGTCGAGATCGTTTACCAAACACTCGAGGGCTTGCATAGCTCATGTCCTAACCATCCGGGTGACTGGTATTTCTCGGGAGACTATCCGACGCCGGGTGGTACCCGAATGGTGAACCGCGCGTTTATCAATTATATGGAAGAAGAATATTTTGTTAAATAAACATCGATATATATGCAAAAAGACAGAACTGCAACTTTGATTCTCGACGATGGAACCGTTTTCGAGGGCTTTTCGTTTGGTTATGAGAAGCCGATAACGGGCGAAGTTGTGTTTAATACAGCGATGACCGGTTATCCGGAGAGTTTGACGGACCCTTCATATGCCGGACAATTAATGGTGTTGACCTATCCTTTGGTGGGAAATTATGGAGTTCCACCGCGTACAATTCGCCCCGACGGCCTCTCAACTTTCATGGAGAGCGAACGGATTCACGCAGAAGCAATCATCGTTAGCGACTACAGTCACGAATATTGCCATTGGAATGCGGAATGCAGTTTGGGTGATTGGCTTAAACAGGAGCAAATCCCCGGAATCTACGGCATCGATACGCGTGCTTTGACGAAGAAATTGCGCGAGCATGGTGTGATGATGGGGCGTATCGTGATGGGCGATGCCAAAGAAGCTCGCCAACAAACTGCAAACTTTGGCGATTATGCCGGCGTCAACTATGTCGACCGCGTCTCTTGCAAGGAGGTTATTCGCTATGGTGAGGGTGAAGGTAAAAAACGTGTGGTTCTGGTAGATTGCGGTGTCAAGCATAATATTATCCGTTGCTTGTTGGAACGTGGGGTAGAGGTGATTCGCGTCCCTTGGAACTATGACTTCAACCAACTCGAATATGACGGACTGTTTATCAGTAATGGGCCGGGCGATCCCGACACTTGCGACGCAGCCGTGCAGAATATTCGCAAAGCATTGGCCGGCGACAAGCCTATTTGCGGTATTTGTATGGGTAATCAACTATTGGCAAAGGCCGGTGGAGCAAGCATCTTCAAATTGAAATATGGTCATCGTAGCCATAACCAACCGGTGAGAATGGTGGGTACCAACCAGTGTTTCATCACATCGCAAAACCATGGTTATGCTGTCGACAACGACACATTGGGTGCAGACTGGGAGCCTTTGTTCATCAATATGAACGATGGTACGAATGAAGGCATCAAGCATAAGACGAAACCTTTCTTCTCGTCGCAGTTCCATCCGGAGGCTTGCAGCGGACCAACGGACACCGAGTCATTGATTTTCGATCGTTTCGTCTCAATGTTGTAATCAATCAATGGGTACTAATTTTGCATAAGAATCAGATTTATGAAAGAAGATATAAAGAAAGTATTGGTGTTAGGCTCCGGTGCCCTCAAGATTGGTGAGGCGGGGGAGTTTGACTATTCCGGTAGCCAAGCGTTGAAAGCTATCAAGGAAGAGGGTATCCAAACGGTTTTGATCAACCCGAACATTGCTACAGTCCAGACTTCCGAAGGTGTTGCCGATATGGTTTACTTCCTTCCGGTCACACCTTTCTTCGTTGAGAAGGTGATCGAAAAGGAGCGCCCCGACGGAATCTTGCTGGCTTTTGGTGGGCAGACGGCATTGAACTGCGGAGTGGCACTCTATCAGAGCGGTGTATTGGAAAAATACAACGTCAAGGTATTGGGTACTCCCGTGCAGGCCATCATGGATACTGAAGACCGTGAACTGTTTGTCAAGAAACTGGACGAGATCAATGTGAAGACGATCAAGAGCGAAGCTGTCGAGAATATTGCCGATGCTCGCCGTGCAGCTGCCGAATTGGGTTACCCGGTCATCATCCGTGCCGCTTATGCTTTGGGCGGTCTTGGCTCAGGCTTCTGCGACAATGAAGAGGAGTTGAACGTATTGGCTGAAAAGGCTTTCTCCTTCTCTCCGCAGGTGTTGGTCGAAAAGAGCTTGAAGGGTTGGAAAGAAGTTGAGTATGAAGTGGTTCGCGACTGTTACGATAACTGTATAACGGTCTGTAACATGGAGAACTTCGACCCGCTGGGTATTCACACGGGTGAGAGCATTGTCATTGCTCCGTCGCAAACACTTTCCAATACCGACTATCATAAATTACGTGAGTTGGCCATCCGCATCATACGTCATATTGGAATCGTGGGTGAATGTAACGTGCAATATGCCTACGATCCGGAGAGCGAAGACTATCGTGTGATCGAAGTAAATGCCCGATTGAGCCGCTCTTCAGCCTTGGCATCGAAAGCAACCGGCTATCCGTTGGCCTTCGTTGCCGCCAAGTTGGGCTTGGGTTATGGATTGTTCGACCTGAAAAACTCCGTAACAAAGACAACAAGTGCTTTCTTCGAGCCGGCTTTGGACTATGTGGTTTGTAAGATTCCGCGTTGGGACTTGGGTAAATTCCACGGCGTAGCGCGTGAATTGGGCTCGAGCATGAAGTCTGTCGGCGAGGTAATGGCCATCGGTCGCACCTTCGAAGAGGCTATCCAGAAAGGTTTGCGCATGATCGGTCAGGGAATGCACGGCTTCGTGGAAAACAAAGAACTCGTGTTGCCGGACATCGACAAGGCATTGCGCGAGCCGACCGACCGCCGTATCTTTGTCATCAGTAAGGCGTTCCGTGCAGGTTATACGATTGATGAAATCCACGACTTGACCAAGATCGACAAATGGTTCTTGCAGAAACTCTATAAGATTATCGAAACTGCCAAGGAATTGGAGGCATGCGGTAAACTGTCGGAGGTGTCTGATGCTTTGATGTTGAAGGCGAAAATACAAGGTTTCTCCGATTTCCAAATCGCTCGCTCTATTCTGAAAGAGAAGATGGAGGATGCCGAGAAGGCTTCTTTGCAGGTGCGTCAGGACCGTAAGCACCGTGGTATCTTGCCGGTAGTGAAGCAGATCGATACATTGGCTGCAGAATATCCGGCTCAAACAAACTATCTGTATTTGACATATAGCGGTACGGAGAATGATGTACAATACGTGGGCGACAAGCGTTCTATCGTGGTTTTGGGATCAGGCGCGTATCGTATCGGAAGCTCTGTCGAGTTCGACTGGTGCGGTGTTCAGGCATTGAACACCATCCGCAAGGAGGGATGGCGATCAGTCATGATCAACTACAACCCCGAAACCGTATCAACTGACTATGATATGTGCGACCGTCTCTATTTCGACGAGTTGACATTCGAGCGCGTGATGGATATTCTTGAGTTGGAAAATCCGCATGGCGTGATCGTTTCTACGGGTGGTCAGATCCCGAACAACTTGGCCATGCGTCTGGATGCTCAGCGGATCAATATCTTGGGTACGTCGGCCAAGAGCATCGACAATGCCGAAGACCGTGAGAAGTTCTCGGCAATGTTGGACCGCATCGGCGTGGACCAACCTCGCTGGAAAGAGTTGTCGTCGATGGAAGATATCAACGATTTCGTCAACGAAGTGGGCTTCCCCGTGTTGGTTCGTCCAAGTTATGTGCTGAGTGGTGCCGCCATGAATGTCTGCTCGAACCAGGACGAATTGGTCCGTTTCTTGCAGTTGGCTGCCAACGTTTCCAAGAAACATCCGGTAGTCGTGAGCCAGTTCATCGAGCAATGCAAGGAGGTTGAGATGGATGCCGTAGCAAAAGATGGCGAGATCATCATGTATGCCATCAGCGAGCATATCGAGTTTGCAGGTGTTCACTCGGGTGATGCTACGATCCAGTTCCCCGCACAGAAATTATATGTCGAGACCGTTCGCCGCATCAAGAAGATCAGCAAGCAAATTGCCAAGGAACTGAATATCTCAGGTCCGTTCAATATCCAATATTTGGCCAAGGGCAATGAGATCAAGGTGATCGAATGTAACCTGCGTGCTTCGCGTAGTTTCCCATTCGTCAGCAAGGTGATCAAGATCAACTTTATCGAGTTGGCTACCCGCATCATGTTAGGTTTGCCGGTAGAGAAGCCGAACAAGAATGAGTTTGACTTGGACTATGTGGGTATCAAGGCTTCACAATTCTCGTTCAACCGTCTGCAGAAAGCCGACCCGGTACTGGGTGTCGACATGGCATCGACCGGCGAAGTGGGATGTATTGGCGATGATGTTTCGGAAGCTATCCTGAAGAGTATGTTGGCTGTCGGCCAGCGTATTCCTGAAAAGAACATCTTGCTCTCGACGGGTATGGCAAAACAGAAAGTAGCCATGTTGGATGCTGCGAAGTTGTTGGCCGAGAAGGGCTACAATTTGTATGCAACAGGCGGAACACATCGCTTCTTGCAAGAAAACGGCGTTCCGAGCACATTGGTTTATTGGCCAAGCGAAGAGGGCAAAGAGCCGCAGGCACTGACAATGTTGCACGAGAAGAAGATCGACATGGTGGTGAACATTCCGCGCGATTTGTCGGCCGGCGAGCTGGACAATGGCTACAAGATCCGTCGTGCTTCGATCGATTTGAACATCCCATTGATCACCAACCCGCGTTTGGCAAGTGCCTTTATTGAGGCATTCTGCACGCTGAAGGTAGACGATATTCAGATCAAGAGTTGGCAGGAATATAAGTAAAATCATAGAATCCCAAACAAAACACACATATACCATATGGAAACATCACTTGCAATAGCTCATGAAATTGTGGAGCAAACCTATCCCTTGAGCAAGGAAGGCCTCCAAGCTTTGGCTTCAATATTGGTTCGAACGGAAGTGAGAAAAGGACAAAACTTCTTGAACGAGGGGGAGGTATGCACGCAAATGGGCTATATTTACAAAGGATTGGTCCGTCAGTACTACTACAAAAACGGGAAGGAAATGACGGAACATATCTCGAATGAAGGAAATGTTTTCATTTGTATCGAGAGTTTCTTGCAGCAAAAGCCGACGCGGCTGATCGTTGAAGCGCTGGAGAATACGGTAATCTATGGGATACCGTACAAGCCATTGCTGCAATTGGCGGCCGAATCGATGGAGATCGAACAGGTTTACCGCGGTATGTTGCAGAACTCGCTGATCATGTCGCAGACGAAGATGGATATGTTTCGCTTCGAATCGGCCAAAGACCGCTATCTTCGCCTGATGCGTGAGCAGCCGGAAGTGATCAAACGTGCCCCCTTGTCGTACATCGCCTCCTATCTGTTGATGACACCGGAGACGTTGAGCCGCGTCAGAGCCAGCATCATCTGAAAGGGCGTTGCCTTACGGCTGAAAAGTTGTTCGGCAGCCCTATAAAAAAAGCTCGGGAGCTTTTAGGAAAATCATGCAGACCTTTTTCTAAAAAGCTCCCGAGCTTTTTTTGATTTCATGCCGATGAAATGAAACCGTCATGCCGATGACTGTTTATGTCGGAAAAAACATCCGTGTTTTTTCTTGGAAACATAGGTGTTTTCTTTCCAAAACATCTATGTTTTTCCTCCAAAACACCTATATTTTTTTACTATT
>CAVJQR010000120.1:0-8662 GCA_963651605.1 Agathobaculum sp. | reverse complement strand
ACGCGCACAGCGAGGTAGCGTTCGGAGTAGGTCATAAGCGTAGCCCTGGCCTTTTATTCTACGCTTCGCTAAATGACCTTCGGTTGGTTACTTTTGGGCCAAGCCAACCAACGGTCACTTAGCGTAGCGTAGAGTAAAAGTAACAATTCTCGATGACATGCCAATGGCAGCGCTAACGCAAACAGCTTCATCTTAAAGTCTATCGGTACATTATCGACATATAATTTATATATACCGGACAGCCATGAAAACAATCATGCCATGTTTTTTCGCCCGCCCTCCCGCAAACAGCACAAAAGAGGCCGGACGTTTGCAGCGCCCGGCCTCTTCTCTTTTCTTCTCCGATGGGGAGGGTTATCGCACCCTTACTTATTGAACACCTTGGTCTTGAGGATGATCACGTCCTCGATCGGGCGGTCATTGTCGTCGGTCTCGACGAGCGACATCTTTTCGACGATATCCAATCCCTCCACCACCTCGCCGAAGATGGTCACACTGCCGTCAAGGTGTGGCGTGCCGCCCTCGGTCTTGTAGACAGCGCGCTGCTCCTCGGGGATGCGGTAGGGCGGGATTTGCGCCAACGTGTCGGCAAGGAGCTGCTGCACGGCGGCCTCCAGCCGGTCGGGCTGCTCTTTCAGTTCCGGCTGTTGCTTCACCAGACGGTGGAGGAAGATGGAGCGGAACCAGTTGGTACGTATCTTGTTGATGCGCACCTCCATGCTGTCCAGCCCGGCATCGTCCCACACTTTTCCCTGTACATAGCAGAACTGCGTGCCGGCCGATGCGCGTTCGGGGTTGACATCGTCCGATTCTTTGGCATCGATCAGCGCACCCCGCTTGTTGAAGTGGGTCGGCACGATCTCGGCCGGTACGGTATAGCCGCCGTCACCGTCGCCATAGAGGACATACGGCTCGTGGGCCACGCTGGTAGGGTCGCCGCCCTGCACCACGAAATCCTTGATGATGCGGTGGAAGAGAACCCCTTCGTAGGCATTCTCACGGCACAATTTGATGAAATTGTCGCGGTGAAGCGGGGTGTCGTCATACAAACGGACGGTGACATCGCCCATGGTCGAGGTGATGGTCACGTAGACCGGCTCGCCCGGCTTGAGCGAGGAGGAGCCGCATGCCGAGGTTAGCAGCAGCAGTGTCAAAAAAGCAAATACGTTTTTCATATACTTTACAATGATTGATTAGACGGCTTGAGGACGAGCATCCGGCATTGCTTGCAGTCGAACTGCAGCAGGAGGCGCGTCTCCTTATACACTAAATAGTAGGGCTCGCGGAAAGGCGACCGCCCCTTCTGATGGTTCGGACACCACCCCATGCTGTAGCGCAGACAATGCTTCGAAAACATCAGCGGGACATCGGCCACGGGTTGCAGCTCGAAGGCGGGATCGACCGTGGTGACGCCGTGCTCTTCGTAGAACGTACGGGCCGGCTGGTTGGCTACATTCCCGAGATAGGTCAGACGCTGCTCGGGATAGGGATTGTCGGCCACGGTGGGTCGGTGTTTCGACTGCTCACGGACGTAGTTCATCCGGCGCACCGACTGCAGCCGTTCGGCGGCTTCGCGGCGCATGTCGGCCAATAAAGACGACGGGACGAACCACGGCTGTGGCATCTCCACCTCGACCGCGCGGGCCTCGAAGGGGGTGTTTCCCAACTTCGCCAACTGCCGTCGGATATTGTCGTGCTGGTCGTTGCGCGCCGGCTCCTTCGCAAAGGTGCGGACGATGGCCACCCGGCTGCCGCTTTCGTCTTCCATCTCGAGCGTGAAGCCGAAAGGATTGTCGCGGAAGGCCATCCGCACGGCTATCTTCCGCTCGGCCGAAGGGGCCGACAGTATCTTCTCAAATTGTTGGTCGACGTTGCGGTAGAGCTTCATCTTGGGCTGAAGGGCGGGCATCTTCAACGGGAAGAGGCGGTTGGCCTCTACCCTGTTCACGCGGAAACCCTCCAACTCGCCGCGGCTGTTGAAGAACGACAATCCGTCGCCGTTGTTCAGCCGTACGAGCCCCGCCACGGTAAAGCTGTTGCCTTTGATCTCCTTGACCGTCCCCACATATTCGCCCCGCGACTTGGGGGTGTCGAAGGCGGTGATATCGGCATTGCGCCCCTTGAGGAAAAAGGGGGTAAAACCGCGGTTGAAACTCTTGTCGGCATGCGGCACGAAGGTCAGGCGGCTCTCTCCCACCGAGGCACGCACATACTCCGGCCGTCGGGCCAGGATCGCATCGAGGCGCCGGCGGTAGAGCGCGGTGATGTTCTTCACATAGGTCACATCCTTCAGCCTTCCCTCGATCTTCAACGACGAGACGCCCGCATCGAGCAGGGCCTCGAGCTCGTCGGCGCGGTTCATGTCGCGCAACGACAGGAGGTATTTGTCGGAAGCGATGACCTTTCCCGTCGCATCGACCATCGTATAGGGCAAACGGCAGCATTGGGCACACTCGCCCCGGTTGGCACTGCGCCCCGTAAGGGCGGCACTCAGGTAACACTGTCCGCTGTAGCTGACGCAAAGGGCGCCGTGGACAAACACTTCGAGCGGGACGGTCGTGGCATCGGCTATGCGGCGGATCTCGTCGAGGCTCAGCTCGCGGGCCAGAACCACCTGCGTGAAGCCGGCCTGCTCGAGGAAGCGCACCTTCGCGACCGTGCGGTTATCCGTTTGGGTGCTGGCGTGGAGCGGGATGGGCGGCAGGTGCATCTTCATCAAAGCCATGTCCTGCACGATCAGGGCATCCACACCGGCGGCGTAGAGATCCCACACCATCCGCTCCGCCTCGGCCAATTCCTCCTCCTTGAGGATGGTATTGAGCGTCACGTAGATGCGCACCCCGTAGAGGTGGGCATACGAGCAGAGCGTACGAATATCGTCGAGGGTGTTGCCGGCAGCCGAGCGGGCACCGAACTTCGGTGCACCGATATAGACGGCATCGGCCCCATGATTGACCGCCTCGATGCCGCATGGCAAGTCTTTGGCGGGCGACAACAGTTCTATTTTCCGGGCATTACTCATCTGTCTTCTTGTCGTTAGGATTATTCCAGCTCGCCCAACCGGCGGATCTCTTTCGGATCGAATGGCGTAGACTGGTATACGTAATAGTTCAACCAGTTGGTAAACAACTGGTTGGCATGGGCACGCCACCGCACGACGGGCCCCTCGGCGGGGTTGTCATGCCGGTAGTAATGCTTCGGCATCTCGATAGGAAGCCCCTTGTTCAAGTCGCGCATGTACTCGTCGTGCAGCGTGTTGGGCGAATATTCCGAGTGGCCCGTGATGAAAAACTCGCGGCCCCCGCGCGCCATGGCCATATAGACGCCCGACTCGTCGCTCTCGGAGAGCAACGTCAGCCCGGGCACCTTCTCGATATCCTCTCGGCGCACCTCCGTATGGCGGCTGTGGGGCACGTAAAACTCGTCGTCGAACCCGCGGAAGATCGGCAGGTAGGGCTGCAGGATATGGTGCGGGAAGATGCCGAACATCTTCTTCGGGAGGTCATATTTCGGCACCCCATGGAAATGGTACAGCCCGGCCTGGGCCGCCCAGCAGATGTAGAGCGTCGAGGTCACATGCGTCCGTGCCCAGTCGAAGATCTCACAGATCTCGTCCCAGTAGGTCACCTCCTCGAACGGCATCTGCTCGACCGGCGCCCCGGTGATGATCATTCCGTCGTAGTAGTCGTCGCGCATCTGGTCGAAATCCTTGTAGAAGGCCTGCATATGTTCGATGGGCGTGTTCTTCGAGGTGTGTCCTTTGATCTTCATCAGCTCCATCTCCACCTGCAGTGGGGTGTTGCTCAGCAGCCGCACCAGGTCGGTCTCGGTCGTTACCTTCAGGGGCATCAGGTTCAGGACCACAATGCGCAACGGGCGGATGTCCTGCGTCGTCGCGCGACTGTCGTCGATGACAAATATATGTTCTTTCTTCAGCAGCTCGATGGCCGGAAGATTTTTTTGTAGATTTAATGGCATAGTAAATGTTTTAATCCGTTTTTCGGATGACAAATGTATGAAAATTGTACGACACGGCAAAGGGCGGATTTTGTTTTTTCGTCCCTCGATGCGCCCCCGTTGCCGATCGGCTCATTCCTCGCTGCAGAACCCCGTTTTGCAAAGAGGGCAACCTGCGCCGGTTTCATGCCGAACAAACCGGAGTTTCATGCCGAAGGAACTGGAGAAGGATGGCGAGAAACTTTCTCAAAAGTGGGCTCTAAACTATTTTTCATCTGTCCGTTTCTTTTTTCTTTTCGACTTGTTTCTTTGTAAAGTAAAAAATAGTGTGTATATTGCGAGCGAAATAATGGTTTGTTTTGATTCAAAAATAGCCTCTAACACACAACTGAAACATGAAGAAATATTTTAAAAAACTATTTTCAAATGGCATTCTATTCTTTTTGACATTAGAAGAGAACCCTATTCGTCAGTATGCAGAAGAGATGAAACTCAAAAGTGATGCAGATCGCATTGCTGAAGACTGGATTCATGTTGGTAACGATATAAGAGTAGCTTATGAGAAATTCCAAAGAACAGCAAAGACAACAAGCTGAAATTACCTTCCAATCGCATCATCAGTATTCGGGCCCACTTCCAAAACCTGAAGACCTTGCCAAATATGAGCAAGTGATACCGGGAGCCGCTGAAAGGATTATTAAGATGGCAGAAAGAGAGATGCAGCACAGGCATGAGTATGAAACGCGGTCGTCCAAAGGGATTGTCTTGACAACCATTCTTGCCATTGTGTTTGCTTTTATATGTGCGCTCTTACTTTGCTCCATTGTCTTTTATTCCATACATAAAGGTGCCTATACGGCAGCTGCTTCTATATCTGTTGGCACAATAGCCGCTGTAATAGGGGCATTCATGACCTCACGACTGAAAAAGAAATAAGTTTTCATCCTATTTTTCCATGGTAATTTTCATTTTTTAGTCAAACGTATTTCCCATTACCAAAAAAAACCTATATTTGCGAGGGGGATATCCCCGAAAAGAAGCTATGAATATAAAACTACATCTATGACAAACATGAAGAAATGGATACTTTCGGCCGCTACGCTCCTCCTCTCGGGGGCAGCCACGGCGCAAAACCCGCAAATAGGTGACTACGGATACCTCTACTGCCACATGAGCGACCTGGGCGAATGGACGGCCTTTGCCGTGAGTCGCGACGGCTATCACTACGAAGACATCATGGAGGGCAAGCCGATCTTCGACCCCAAAGAGCATGCACGCATCGAGGGCGGCACACGCGACGCCTTTATCTGCCGCAGCCACGACGGCAAGGCGTTCCGCATGGTTACGACCGACATGTGTGTGGAGAAGTCGAAAGTGTGGAACAACTTCGGCATCGACCTGCTCACGAGCAAGGACCTCGTCCACTGGGAGTCGGTGACGTTCGACTTCCGCAAGGGCCCTTCGATCTTCTGCGACCCGGACAGCCCCGACGTCTACCGCGACTGGTCGACCGTCAACCGCGTATGGGCGCCGCAGATCTTTTGGGACCCCGACCATATCTGGGAGGACGGCAAGAAAGGAGGCTACTTCATTTACTACTCGCTCTGGAACCAAGCCGAAGAGGCGTACGACCGCATGTACTACAGCTATGCCGACGAGACATTCACGAAGCTGACCAAACCGCAGCTGCTCTTCGACTGGGGCTATGCGACAATCGACGCCGATATCAACTACCTCCCGAGCGACGGGCGCTACCACATGCTGATCAAGAAGGAAGGAGGCAAGCCGGGTATCTTCACCGCGACGGCCGATTCGCTGCGCGGCCCCTGGAGTGCCCCCGTCGAAGATGACTATGTCGACTTCGAAGGCGACAAGAAATGCGAAGGATCGTCGGCATTCCAGCTGATCGGCGACGACACCTGGCGCGTGGCCTATATCGAATATTCGTCGAAACCAAAGCATTACCGCATCTGCAAGGCCGACCGTTTCCTGCGCAACTTCTCCGATCCGGTCGACATCGAAGGCGTGACAGGCCCGCAACACGGGTCGTTCATGCGCCTGACAAAGAAGGAATACAACCGACTGCTGAAACTCAACAAGCGATAAACGCCCTATGGACGCACTGAACCTACTCCATCTGGCGTGCCTCACGACGATGGTCATTCTGGCTCTCGCGCTGATTGCCGCGCGCACCTATACCAAGTATACCAGCCACCGCTACGAGCAGTCGCGCTGGATCATCTTCTCGTCCCTCTGCCTGCTGGCCCTCTATTTCCATCTGCAGATCTCATTGGAGCTGCGGGCCATGGGCGAGGACGTGGGGACGGTCATGGACATTCTGTTCTATACCCCCGGTGCCTTCCTCATCAGCATGGCCACCTACAATATCGAGCTTACCCACCATCACCAGCGAACGTTCACGAAGATCGCCGCCGGTGCCTACCTTCTGATCCTCGCGGTCTTCACCATCGGCTATCTGCAGGCCGGAAGTCTGCACATCGGTCGGTGGATCTATGTCATGCTGACGATATTCCTTGTCACGATGATCCTTTTCTCCCTCATCATCGTGAAGGAGGTGAGCCGCCACAAATCCATCCTCGAGCGGCAAACGGGCGCGGAAATGTACACCTACCGCTTCTTCACGAAGGCAAGCATCACGCTGCTCTGCCTCTCGGCCGTCGCACTGCCCTTCCTGCTGCTCTCGACCAAGGTGCTGTTCGTCGTCGGTCCGATCATGCTCGTCGCCATAGTGCTCTTTGTCAATGCCTTTCTTTCGCTCGGCTTCAACTATGTCCCGACCGACGTGTTGCTGGACAACTCCGACGAAATGGCGGCCAACGGCGACACCGGCGGATACAGAATAAGCCTGTTGCTTGACACGGACGATCCCTCGGCGGCCATCCCTCCGCTCACCGACGAGCAGATTGCCGTTGTCGATGCCGCCCTCAAGCAGTGGCTCAAGAAACAAGGCTACAAGAACCTCAACCTCAACATCGTGTCGCTGGCGCACCAGATCGGCGTCACGCGCAACGAACTGTCGGCCTTCTTCCAGCAAGAGCTCCGCGTCACCTTCCGGTCGTGGCTCAGCGATATCCGATGCGAGGCGGCCAAGCAGATGATGGTGCGCTGGCCGGACTACAGCAACGACATCATCTCCGTCGAATGCGGCTTCTCTTCCCGCTCGCAACTCTACAAGATATTCAAGCAAAAGGTGGGCATCACACCCAACGAATGGCGCAAAGCCCTCGAAGAGCAGAGCGGGAAGAAGGGGGAGGAAGAAACGTAACGGGGGAAGGGGTTAAAAAAAGTCCAAGGAGAACTGAGAAACCCATATATTTTGATTATCTTTGCCTTAGTTTATTTCACAAAGGAAAAGAACAAACACCATCAAACAATGGAAGAACTAATCAACTTGCTTTCAGAAGAAGTGCAAATTCTTCTAAAATCTTCTTGGTTCACCACATCGGCCGATGTGGTGATGAAGGCAAGCGGACTGCGCCTTGAGGCAATTCGTACAATTGCCCGTGAGAAAGGAGTAGAAATAGAGGACACAACGCGCAGATGTATAGACGAAAATCTGCTCGCTTCATTGGCGGATGCTCACGTCCGACGCTTGAAGGCATATTTCCATAAAGCCAAACGACACATTGCAGAACTCACAGGCGATGAGTTGGCAACATTCGTGGAATTCTGTAAAACATTTCAATATCGCCAATCTTCTGATGAAAATTCCCTATCATGGTCTGATATTAATACGACGGCCATCAGAGAACAATTCATAGAAAAAGTACATCAAGGTACATCCGAGGCAAAGTATTATAGCTTATTTGCCGACATCTTCAACAAAACTTGTATATATTCTCACCGTACAAAATCAATTGATATCTGCCCTCTGTCTGAGCATTGGCCGCAAGAGGATATCCTTGACAAAGTTATTCAAAGTTGTCTATACAATGAAAAACCCCGTCAAACCGTCAATTTTATCTTAGATCTAAGATCTGAAGCAAGACGGACTACTCTCTCTGCAAGGTATCATTTCTTTGTATCAGAAAAGGATGACGACCACCATAACGGCGTAATTAGTAAATTTTTTTTATTAATTCACGCCCCCAGGATGGTCGTATAGAAATATAAAATCACCTGGAGGCTCATAAATACAATATTCTAAAAATGCATCAATTTTATGAGCAATAAGATTTTAAAGCAATTATCACTATTCCACGATTGGGAAATTCCAACAATCGGGAATACCATTCCGAGAACATTGACAAGGCTCAAACCGGACCTTTCTGAGCATAGACAGAGAGTTCTGAAGTATGAAAACATGCATCTTTTGGAAGGGATTCCAAGAGAAGGTATATTGGGTATGCCCAAAGCCAACCCTATACACCTGACCTCATTCCCGACCATATACGCGCCCTATAACTGCCGTAAATCGTTCAATAGCAATCATATAGGAATACATTTCTTCATTCATGATTATCTTTTCAAGCACGTTTGGAGCAATCTTGAATATACTCTTACGCAACTTTCAAAGTACGATCTTGTGTTTTCAACTGACGACTCTGTGTATCTTGATCGACCTCTCATAGATAATTTGAGGAATGTCTATAAAAACCGTGTTTTCACGGCAGTCGGGCAAAGAATGGGAATGACCATAGTACCCACATTCAGTTGTGGAAATCCTGACGAAATTGAATTCTAT
>CAVJQR010000119.1:0-8712 GCA_963651605.1 Agathobaculum sp. | reverse complement strand
GTATATATTCCATATATTATTAATTCTCCAGGTATGGCAGTACTTATATTTCCTACACTTACGGACCTCCCAAATTTTTCACTCAAAGCTTTGGAAAGATCTTCACTATTGCCTCTTACATCAATAATTTCATATTTATCTTCATCAATTGTGCAAGGCACTTTAAACCATTTTGTCAATTCTTCCATATTATTATTATTATAATTTGATTTACAAAATTACTATTTTTTTTGAGGAAGCAATAGGAATCGAACCTATTTTTTGCAACCATGCGCTTCCTATTGAAATGTATAGAACTTTATAGTAAGTCCCATTCAGCGAGTGCTTCTCGTGGTGTCATACCACAATTCATACACCATTTTACTTCATGATCAAGATTGTAAACTTTAGCAATTTCTATTGCTCGGATTGATTCTCTCTTCTGTAATGATTCTCTGCAAATCTTCTTTTGTAAGATTAAAAAGTGCATTTGTTATATCAATATTAGTAATCTGTTTCATACTCACATTTTAATTCCATATAAAATTGTTTAGCTAAATCGAGATATTCTGTCAAAAACTGTGAACATTCTTGTTTGGATTCAATATTACCTTCAAATTCTATGTTAAGTACTTCCTCACAAAAGCGGACAGCTGATTTTTGCTTGGGAGTGGAGGAGCAAGGAATAATTGTCCAATCGTAACGCTGACAGTATTGAAGAAAGCAAGAAGCTTGCAATGAGAGGATTTCCGACGTGCCGCCGCGAGCCAAAAAGCTCCCGACCTTTTCCGACAATCATCCCGTCCTTTTTTGGGGTGACTTTTCTCTGTTTGAAAAGAACACGAAACACATTATCTTTTTCATCTTACTTAAATATTTTAATTCTTCTTCAAATAACGAAACGAGGCAAAGTATTTTCTATGCTTCAGGTAGTTCAAGTCGTACTGATTGGCATAGGCTTCACGCTCGAAGGAGATGACGGAAGTAACTTTAGAGTCCATGCAGATCGTCATCATCTATACGAGTATAATCAAAAATATTATTGATGAACCATTAGGAATCATTCTGAAAAATGAATATCTTTAAGGCGGCTTTATGGAGACGTTCCACAGAGCCGCCTGTTATTTACATTACTATTAAAAGTGATTACGTATGAAGAAGATGATGTTATCCCTGTTCGCCGCTTGTGCCATCTGCAGCATGAGCGCGCAAGAGTTGGCACCGATCGCCCTCAATGCCCCCGACAAGACGGCCGGATGCAATGTGATGAAAGCATTCGCAGAGCGCCAGTCCACCCGCGAATTCTCCACCGAGCCCCTCACAACGCAGGAACTGTCCAACTTACTGTGGGCGGCCAACGGCATCAACCGCGCCGAGAAAGGAATGCGCACCGCCCCAAGCGCCATGAACTCGCAAGAGGTTGATGTCTATGTTTGCATGGAGAAAGGCGCCTATCTCTACGATGCAAAAGCCAATCGGTTGGTGCCGGTCGTGGCAGAAGACCTCCGCGGCTTGGTGGCCGGACGGCAGGAATCGGTCAAGGAAGCCCCTGTTATTCTGTTGATGGTCAGCGATCTGTCGCGTCTTCGTGGCGGCGACACGGAGCATGGCCGCTTGATGGCTGCTGTCGATGTGGGCATCGTTTCGCAAAACATCTCGTTGGCTTGTGCCGGCCTTGGCTTGATCACCGTGCCGCGCGGCTCGATGGAGACCGAAGCCCTCAAGAACAAACTGCAGCTGAAAGAGACCCAGTTGCTGTTGATGAACAATCCGGTAGGGAAGAAAAAGTGAGAGAGGCCGAGGCTTTTCCTTCAGTATTTATAAAACAACAGCCTGTTTTTCGAAAAGCATAGTGAAAAACAGGCTGTTTGTTGTTGTTACACCTCTTCCATACGAAGCAATTTGTACCCGTCGAACTGCATGATGATCCTATGCAGTTGGGTCCCTTGGCGCAATGCCTCCACACGTGGAGCCACAGCGTAGCCTTTTATTTGCTCAACGGCTTCGCTCCATTGTTTGGCTATCAGTTGGTCGCGCGTCTTTTTGAGCATTCGTTTCTCTTTCTTGGGTGCCATTTTCAACTCGATGATATAGCTGTGTTTCGTCGGGTAATGGGTCAAATCCGGCAAAAGAAAGAAATCACAATAGCCATGATTCAGCTCCAACTCCGGGGCAATATAATAATAACTGTTCAGACTGAAGTAGGCCATAAAGAAACCTTGCAGGTTACGCTCGGCTTCTATACCGTCACGAACGGACGAGACATGGGTGTATGCCGTGGCCATCATTTCCAACGGTTGCCGCCATTGCCCCTCAAATGCCATGAGCGTGAACTTATATTCCAAGTCGTTGAGGTTGACATATTTCTCCTCTTGATACTCTTCGAGCAGATAACCATAATACTGTTTGCGCACGTTATTATTAGGGATACCCAATACCAACTGGCTGCCAAAGGTACCCTTGATGGTAAGCATACCGTAATAGAACAGCAGACTGGGGAAGATCTGCGGGTTGGTTATCGCGCTGGCCGGGAATGTTTCCGCCAAATGGGTAACGATCTGCCCCGTTTCAGCGATCGTACGAATGACACCTTTGCGGTCGCCGTCGAGCCTATCCAACTGGATGAGCTTGCGCATTTTATTATAGTCTGTCTTCGTGTTCGGGTCGATCATCTCCTCCGGCCCTTCACCTCTGTTCATATAGTTGCGTAGATAATAGAGCACCATGTCGCAGTTGAACACCTTGCTTTGCGTATTGAGTGCTCCCTTGGCGAAACAATAGTTGTCATACCACGGCTTCATCTCTTCGATGATAGCCTCAATGTCGGCATCCGGACGAATCTGACCATGCTCTTTATAGTAGGTAAAGATGTCACGTACGTCTTCCGTGGAGAAGCCGAGCATCTGATTAAATTCTTCTTTGGTGGAGATATGCCACCCGATATTGAAGCCACTCGTCACGTCGTCGAGCGTCACGGGGCTGACTCCCGTGATGAAGATGCGGTCGAACGTTCCCTTGAACTTCTTGAATATATCGCGATAGAATCCCTCGGCGTGCGTGATGGCCCAATAGACATCCTCCCCTTGCTCGTTAAGTACCGTATTGGTAAAATTGTCATATTCGTCGATGATGAGGAAGGTAGACAGATTCAGTTTCTTCGACTCGTCATTGATAAGAATGAGTTTGTCGGTCGCATCCTTAGCTTCCAACACTTTCTTTACGAAATTTTCGGAATAATATTGGCGGTAGACATCAACAAAACTGTCCAACTTGATTTTACAATAGATATTAAATTTCTCTTCCAAGCGCTCAATGTTGCCCCCCACCTGCGAAAAGTCGAGATACAAGACTTGGAATTTTCCCTGCAATGGTGTAGGATGTTGCCCGATCCACAAGTCGCCGAACGTCTCCTGAAACTTGTCTTTCTTACCAATATCATAGTAAGCACGAAGCATACTGATAAACACGCTCTTGCCAAAACGGCGGGGGCGAATAAAAAAAAGATTGCGGGCTTGGCTCTCCAACTTGGGCAAATACATCGTCTTGTCAACATAATAGAGGTTGTCCCGTCTTACTATATCGAAATCGGACACGCCGTATGGCACTTCCTTTATTTTGCTCCGTTCCATGACTTCACTCATTAGTTATACGTTCTTTTGACAAAGATACTTCTTTTTTCTGCAAACCTTTGTTTTTTTCATACCATAATATCGCTGTTTATTTACAATATTGATATCAAACTGACAAAAATTCTCGAAAAATTCATGAGATAAATTTGTTTATTAAATTTAAACCCCTTACTTTTGGTCGTGATATGAAGCCCAAATCAGCCAGAAGACTGAAGCAATGAACCATGAAAGTCAAAACGCAGGGTCATAGAAGAAGCCGTTGACCGATTCGGGTGTAATACCATAAAGAAGAAAAACACAATGAAACTAATATAAAAATACCCCTTATGAGCTATCTGAAATTTGACAAGACAGTCATGATCAACCTCGAGGAGTCATTGACACGCGAGGTATTGCGGACCAACCGCGTGGGTGCATATCACAGCAGTACGGTCGTGGATTGCAACACGCGTAAATATCATGGATTGCTTGTAATGCCCATACCGTCGCTCGACGATGACAACCACGTGTTGCTCTCTTCGCTCGATGAAACCGTGATTCAGCACGGCGCCGAATTCAATCTGGGTCTACACAAATATGGTGAAAACGATTACAGTCCCAAAGGGCATAAGTACATCCGCGAATATACATGCGATACCGTTCCCCGTACACTCTACCGCGTCGGCGGTGTAATCATCTCGAAAGAAAAGGTTTTCTCGCAGTATGAGAACCGCATCATGATCAAGTACACGCTTGAAGATGCGCACTCCGCCACGACACTCCGCTTCCGTCCGTTCCTGGCATTCCGCAATGTCAAAGACTTGACCTATGCCAACGGCAACATTAATCAGAACTATACGGAGGTGCCGGGCGGCATCAAAATGTGTCTCTATGCCGGATATCCTGATCTGTTCATGCAGTTCAGCAAGAAGCCGACCTTCGTATATGACCCGAAATGGTACTATGGGATCGAATATCCGAAAGAGCAAGAACGCGGCTATCCCTACAAGGAAGACCTCTTCGTGCCGGGCTATTTCGAGCTGCCTATCAAGAAGGGCGAGACCATCATCTTCAGTGCAGGCGACAGCCAAGCGGCTACCACCCGCCTGAAATCACTCTACGAAACCGAGGTAGAGTCCCGAACACCGCGCACAAGCTTCTTCAACAGTCTGAAGAACTCTGCCCAGCAATTCTATTTCCGTCCGAAAGAGAACGACGCCTATCTGCTGGCCGGCTATCCTTGGTTCAAGGTCCGTGCCCGCGACCTCTTCGTCTCTGCCCCGGGTTGTACCCTCAGCATTCAGGATCCTGTCCGCTTCGAGAAGATTATGGCCACCTGCCTGCCGGCACTCTCCGCCTTCATGGAAGATGGCGTACAGGACAAAGTGATCAAGGAGATAGACGAACCGGACGTATTGCTTTGGGCCATTTGGGCCATCCAGCAATATGCACGGGAAGAAGGTATCGAGAAAGCAGAAGGACTCTATAAAGAATTTGTCGACGAGGCGATACAATATATTATAGACCAGAAGCATCCGTCGCTCCGTGTTATGGACAGCGGACTGGTACATACCGATGGAGGACGCGAGCATGCCGTCAGCTGGATGAACTCGGTTGTCGACGGTCGTCCGGTCGTACCGCGTACCGGCTATCTGGTCGAGTTCAACGCCCTTTGGTACAATGCCCTCTGCTTCGCCAAAGAGTTGAACGGAGGCGTGGCAAGCGAGCGGATCAACAATCTGATTGCTGCTATAGATGTATCTTTCCCCAACACATTTGTCAACGGATACAATTACCTGTTCGACTACGTCAATGGGTCCTTCGTCGACTGGAGCGTCCGTCCGAACATGATCTTTGCCGTGGCACTCCCCTATTCTCCTCTGACCCGTATGCAGAAACGCTCTGTTCTCGATATCGTCACGAAGGAGTTGTTGACACCGAAAGGTATCCGCTCATTGAGTCCGAAGAGCGAAGGATATCACCCCTACTGCACCGGTCCGCAAGCCGAACGCGACCTTGCTTACCATCAGGGAACAGCATGGCCATGGCTGTTGGGCTTCTACCTCGAGGCCTATCTCCGCGTCTTCGGAAAGTCAGGTGTGGCATTCGCCGAACGTATGCTCATCAGTATGGAGGAAGAGATGAGCAACCATTGTATCGGTACCCTCTCGGAAACGTATGACGGCAACCCGCCGTTCACAGCCCGCGGTGCCATATCGTTCGCCATGAATATCGGAGCGATATTGAGAATTGTAGAGATTTTGAAAAAGTATAACGCCGAATAAAAAAACAGGAATACTATATGAAAGCATTAATGTTTGGGTGGGAATTTCCACCGCATATCTTGGGCGGACTCGGAACAGCCAGCTATGGTCTGACCAAAGGCATGGCCAAACAGTCGGACATGGAGATCACGTTCTGTATTCCTAAGCCCTGGGGAGACGAAGATCAAAGCTTTCTGCGCATCATCGGGGTGGGAAATGTACCCATCGTCTGGAAGGATGTACAGATGGATTACGTACGTGAGCGCTTGGGCAAGTTCATGGATCCGCAACTTTACTACGACTTCAGAAACAATATATACGCCGATTTCTCCTATCGACACGTAAACGACCTCGGATGTCTGGAGTTTTCCGGACGTTATCCGAACAACTTGCTCGAGGAGATCAACAACTACTCTATCGTGGCCGGCGTGATTGCCCGCACCGTTCCGTGCGATATCATCCACGCTCACGACTGGCTGACCTATCCGGCCGGTATTCATGCCAAACAGATCACGGGCAAACCCTTGGTGGTCCATGTCCATGCTACCGACTACGACCGCAGCCGCGGCAATGTCAACCCGGATGTATATGCCATCGAGAAGAATGGTTTCGACCATGCCGACCATATCATCACCGTCAGCAACCTGACCCGCCGCACGGTCATCGAGAAGTATCATCAGGACCCTGCCAAGGTCACGACCGTACACAACGCCGTCGAGCCGCTGAGCCCTGAGATCGTAGCGATCCCCGACAAGAAGGGAGTCAAGGACAAGGTCATCACCTTCCTCGGACGTATCACCATGCAAAAGGGCCCGGAATACTTTGTCGAGGCAGCAGCCAAGGTGTTGAAGAAAGCGCCTCATGCGCGCTTCATCATGGCCGGTAGCGGCGATATGATGGATCAGATGATCCGTTTGGCGGCAGCCCGCAACATTTCCGACCGCTTCCACTTCACCGGATTCATGAAAGGGAAGCAGGTATACGAAGTACTGAAGGCCAGCGACGTGTATGTCATGCCGTCCGTCTCCGAGCCGTTTGGTATCTCACCGCTCGAAGCCATGCAGTGTGGCGTCCCGACCATCATCTCGAAGCAGTCCGGCTGTGCCGAGATCTTGGACTATGCCGTCAAGGTAGACTATTGGGATATTGAGGCTTTGGCCGATGCGATGTACTCCATCATCACCTACCCTGCGATGTATGAATTCCTCAAGGTCGAAGGAAAGAACGAAGTAGACAACATCAAATGGGAATATGCCGGACAGAAAGTCCGCAAGATCTACGACATGCTGACTCAACACAAATAACAACAATCAGAAAAAACAGACATCATTATGAAAACTATATGCTTTTATTTTCAGATACATCAGCCGTTCCGCTTGAAAAGATACCGTTTCTTCGACATTGGCAACGATCATTACTACTATGACGATTTCCAAAACGAAGAGATCATTCGCCGTATTGCCGAGAAATGCTATCTGCCGGCCAACCGCGCCATTCTCGAAATGATCAAATCGAGCGGCGGAAAGTTCAAAGTAGCCTACTCCATCTCAGGCGTAGCTCTCGAACAAATGGAAATCTATACACCCGAGGTAATCGACAGCTTCAAGGAGTTGGCCGCTACCGGCAATGTGGAGTTTCTCTCTGAGACTTACGCTCACTCGCTCTCTTCACTGGGCGACGATGTGGAGGAATTCAAGCACCAGATCAAGAAGCAGGAGGACAAGCTGCAGACGTTGTTCGGCGTCAAACCGACCGTGTTCCGCAACACCGAGCTGATCTATTCGGACAGCATTTCGGAAGTGGTATACGAAATGGGCTACAAAGGTATGCTGACCGAGGGAGCAAAGCACGTACTCGGATGGAAGAGCCCGAACTACATGTACTGCTCGGCCGTCGAGCCTCGCTTGCACCTGTTGCTGAAAAACAACCGTTTTACGGGCGATATCCTCGACCGTTTCAGCGATTACAGCTGGAACGAGTACCCATTGACAGCCGACAAGTTCATGTCATGGATCGCCGAAACACCCGAGACCGAGCAGGTCATCAACCTCTTCATGAACTACGAGGTATTGGGATTGCTGCATCCGGCCGAGACGGGTATCTTCGAATTCTTCAAGGCGCTGCCCCGCTATGCCGCCGAAAAAGGCATCAGCTTCTCGACCCCGTCTGAAGTATTCGCCTTGCTGAAGCCGGTCGATCAGATATCTGTTCCCTACCCTATCTCATGGGTCGACGAAGAGCGCGACTGCAGTTCCTGGTTGGGTAACGTCCTTCAGCAGGAAGCCTTCCGCAAGATCTGCGAAATCGGCGAGCGCGTCCGCCTTTGCGACATGCGTCGTATCCGTCAGGACTGGTACTACCTGCAGAGCAGCGACCATTTCTACTATATGAGCACGAAGCACATGGGCAAGGGAGGGTTCAGCCCGTACGACAATGCCTACGATGCCTTCAACAACTACATGAACGTCCTCTCCGACTTTATCGAGCGTGTCAACTCGCAATTCCCCGAGACAATCGAGAATGAAGAGTTGAACTCTCTCCTGACGACCATCAAGAACCAAGGAGAAGAGATCGCCAGCTTGCAGAAAGAGGTCGACCGCCTGAAGAAAAAAGAGAAGGCAGCCGTCAAGAAAACAACGAAATAAACCGTTATTGCATAAAGCTCTAAATCCTGTTTGTGTCCACCCGAAAAGAGGGATACAAGCAGGATTTTTTTGTAATATCGCTGTCCGCTATAACTTTTAACCAACTGTTATTCTCTTTTGAAAAAGGGGCAAGCGCGAAGCGTGAGTCGGAACGACTCATCCCTTGGGCCTAAGCTGGTTGGCGTTAAACGGAAGAGTTGTAGTGAGCGGCCGGAG
>CAVJQR010000118.1:0-8734 GCA_963651605.1 Agathobaculum sp. | reverse complement strand
GTGTATATTTGTGCCGTAATAACATTTTATTTATTAAATCATGGAAGATAACAAACCAACAAACAACAATGAACTCCAAGTAGAATTGTCAGCTGAAACAGCTCAGGGTACATATGCTAACTTGGCAGTTATTTCACATTCTACTTCAGAATTTATCTTGGACTTTATCCGTGTCGTACCGGGTACTCCTAAAGCACAGGTAAAGAGCCGTATCATCTTGACTCCGGACAATGCTCATCGTTTGTATCTTGCTTTGCAAGACAACTTGAAGAAGTTCGAAGAAATGATGACAAGCGGTGCAGCTAATGCAAGCGCAGAAAACAAAACTGCTAATTTCCAAGATTTCGTTCCGAAGGGAGATGCTTGATTAAAAGCGTAAAAGAAAAGGAAGGCATGCAGACATACTGTGTGCCTTTTTTTATGAATAATCTTGAGAACCATGAAAATATACAATATAGGAATTATAGGGGCAGGTCATATTGCCATCAAGATGGCTCGGACATTGGCCGCAATGCCGCAGACTTGCCGTTATGCCATTGCCTCGCGCGATAAAGAAAAGGCAGTAACATTCGCTCGAGAATATGGCTTTCTCAGCGCGTATGGATCGTATGAAGAATTGATAAATGATCCACATGTCGACTTGATATACATTGCAACGCCTCACGCTTTTCATTATGAACAGATGCGACTTTGCATAGAAAATGGGAAGCCCGTGCTGTGCGAAAAGTCGTTTACGGCGAATGCGCAACAAGCCATCGATATCTTGAATTTGGCCGAAGAGAAGCAAGTGTTTGTAACGGAAGCCATTTGGACACGCTACCTTCCCATGTCTCGGACGATTGCAGCATTGGTGAAAGAGGGGGCTGTCGGTACTCCTTATCTGTTGACAGCCAATTTGGGATATGCCGTTGCCGACAAGCCGCGGTTGGTTCGCCCTGATTTGGCAGGAGGGGCTTTGTTGGATATGGGTGTTTATGCTTTAAATTTTGCCGCCATGATATTTGGAAATGATCTGTCGTCGATGCACTCGTCTTCGATATTGACGGAGAGCGGGGTGGATGGTCAAGACAATATAACCCAAATCTATTCCCACAATCGTATGGCCGTGCTGACATGCTCGATGTTTGCTCGGATGGATCGTCAAGGAATCGTGTCGGGCGACAAGGGACATCTGATCGTTGACAATATAAACAATCCACAGAGGGTACGGGTTGTAGATCAAAATTATCAACAGGTGGCTGAATATTTTGCTCCGCCACAGATAACAGGCTTTGAATATCAGGTGACCGCTTCTTTGGAAGCTTTGGAGAAAGGATTCCTGCAGACGATAGACATGCCACACGACGAGACGATCCGCATCATGAAACAGATGGATGCTTTGCGTGAGAGTTGGGGCGTTCGCTATCCTTTCGAGTGATTTTGTCGAAGCGATTGCCGTCATTTGAAAAAATAACACAAGTACTTTGAAATAGTTTCTCGGCAGAAAACTGGAGTTTTCTCCGCATAAAACTACAGTTTTGTCGGCATGAAACTGCAGTTTGCTCCCGAGAAAACTTTTTGGAACTGCGGAGAAACTATTTGGGTTATTCTGAACATCTTTTTGAAAGCTTCCCAACACTCTTTTACTCTTTCGAAAATCTCTTGTTGAAAAAATTTGATGAAAAAGTAGCGATTCACACAAATATTGTCTACTTTTGAAACATTAATAATCTAATAATAGTAATATATGGATGAACAGATCAAACAGATAGCTGAGCGTTTGCGCGGGTTGAGAGATGCCTTGGAGCTGACTCCCGAAGAGGTGGCTAAGGTATGCCAACTGTCGACCGACGACTATTTGCAATTGGAAAGCGGAACAGTCGATATATCCGTGAGTCTCTTGTATCGCATTGCTCAAGCTTATGGGGTGGAACTGACGGCCTTGATGTTTGGCGACGAACCGACGATGAGCTCTTATTTCGTCACGCGAAAAGGAAAAGGCTTGGCGGTCGAAAGGGTGAAGGCCTATAAATATCAAGCATTGGCTGCCGGGTTCAGACATCGCAATGCAGACCCTTTTATGGTTACTGTACATCCGAAGCCGGAGGGTACTCCCATCTTTTTGAATAGCCATCCGGGGCAAGAGTTCAATTATGTGTTGGAAGGGCGCATGATGTTGCAGGTGAATGGCAAACAATTGGTTCTTGAACCGGGCGACAGTATCTATTTCGACTCGTCGAAGCCGCATGGCATGTTGGCCTTGGATGGAAAGAAAGTCAGTTTTTTGGCCATCATATTATAAAAAAGGATTAAGTAGAACAGGAGAAAACTATATATGTTAGAGAGATTTGTTGAACGGGATTCGTTCATGTCGCAAGAGGATTTCAAGGCCAATCTGAAGATACGCATTCCGAAAGATTTCAATTTCGGATATGATGTGGTCGATGCTTGGGCGGAAGAAGATCCTGACAAAAAAGCGCTTTGTTGGACAAACGACAAAGGGGAACACTTGGATTTTACGTTTGCGGATTTGAAGAAATATACCGATCAGACGGCTGCTTATTTCCAGTCGTTGGGTATAGGGCACGGCGATATGGTCATGTTGATACTGAAACGTCGTTATGAGTTTTGGTTTTCGATCATTGCCTTGCATAAATTAGGTGCGGTCGTTATTCCGGCTACCCATCTGCTGACAAAAAAAGATATCGTATACCGTTCGAATGCGGCAGACATAAAGATGATCGTTTGTGCGGGCGAAGAGGTGATTACGACGCATGTACAAGAAGCATTGCCCGAGTCGCCGTCGGTTGAGACCGTGATTTCAGTAGGGCCTTATGTGCCACAAGGTTTTCATGACTTCCATAAGGAGTGGAAAAATGTGCCTTCGTTTGTGCGTCCGGCCCATGTGAATTGCAATGAGGATACGTCGTTGCTCTATTTTACATCAGGAACAACTGGTAATCCGAAGATGGTGGCGCACGATTTTACCTATCCGTTGGGCCATATCGTGACGGGCTCTTTTTGGCATAATCTGCATAAAGACAGTTTGCATCTGACGATTGCCGACACGGGATGGGGCAAAGCCGTGTGGGGTAAACTCTATGGACAATGGATTGCCGGGGCAACCGTCTTCGTATATGATCATGAGAAATTCACGCCGGCTGACATCCTTCAGAAAATTCAAGACTATAAGATCACTTCGTTGTGCGCTCCTCCTACCATCTTCCGTTTCTTGATTCGTGAGGACTTGACGAAGTACGATCTCTCTTCGTTGCAGTATTGTACGATTGCAGGGGAGGCATTGAATCCGGCTGTCTTCGAAACATTCTACAAATTGACGGGCATCAAGCTGATGGAAGGATTCGGTCAGACGGAAACGACTTTGACAATCGCCACCTTCCCATGGATGACTCCGAAACCGGGCTCAATGGGGGTACCCAATCCTCAATATGATGTTGACTTGTTGCGGCCTGACGGCACACCGGCCGAGGATGGCGAACAGGGTCAGATTGTGATCCGAACCGACAAATGCAAGCCATTGGGCTTGTTCAAAGAATACTATCGTGATGAGGACTTGACGCGTGAAGCCTGGCACGATGGTGTCTATTATACAGGAGACGTGGCATGGCGCGACGAGGATGGCTACTATTGGTTTGTGGGCCGAGCTGACGATGTCATCAAGAGTTCGGGCTATCGTATCGGGCCGTTCGAAGTGGAGAGTGCTTTGATGACACACCCCGCAGTCGTAGAATGTGCCATTACGGGTGTCCCCGATGAGATCCGTGGCCAAGTGGTGAAGGCTACTGTCGTGTTGGCCAAAGATTATAAGGAAAAAGCAGGCGATGCACTGATCAAAGAGTTGCAAGATCATGTGAAACGGGTAACGGCTCCTTACAAATATCCGCGTGTAGTCGAATTTGTTGATGAGTTGCCGAAAACCATTAGTGGAAAAATTCGCCGGGTAGAGATCCGAGACAAAAACAATTGATTTGTCATCTAAAAAATAATCCTATTCACCCACATTTTAGCATGTTGGATGAATGGGATTTTTTTGTATCTTTATCGCTGAATTAAAACCTTATGAAAATAGCATGAAAACAACATTTATTTTCCTGTTAAGCATGATCACCACTCTATGTGGGGCGGCCCAAGGGCCGATTAAAGTGGCATGTATTGGTAATAGTATCACATATGGTGCGTGTCTGGACGATCGCAAACATGATGCTTATCCGGCTCAACTGCAGCGGATGTTAGGCAACAGTTATGAGGTGGGTAACTTTGGAAAGTCGGGAGCCACGCTGTTGTTGCGTGGACATCGTCCTTATATGCAACAGGAAGAGTATCGGCAAGCCGTCAATTTCAAGGCTGATATTGCCGTGATTCATTTAGGTATCAACGATACTGATCCGCGCGATTGGCCCAACTATCGGGATGATTTTGTAGGAGACTATTTGACATTGATCGACTCGTTACGGGCTTCGAATCCGAAGATGAGAGTATTGGTCGCTCGCTTGACGCCAATCGGAGATCGTCATCCGCGGTTTATTTCCGGAACGAAGATGTGGCTGGAGGATATACAGCAGGTCATTCCGCTGGTTGCTCGGTTGGCCGGTGCTGAATTGATCGACTTCCATCAGCCACTTTACGCTTATCCTTTCCTGTTGCCCGATGCACTTCATCCTAATCCTGAGGGAGCCGGGCTATTGGCCAAGACTGTCTTTTCGGCGATCACTGGTGATTATGGTGGATTGCAAGTCTCTCCTCTTTACACTGACAATATGGTTTTGCAACATGGCAAACCGCTTACAATTAAAGGTGTGGCCAATAGCGGTGAACAAGTAACCGTACGGATAGCCAAACAGCAAGCAACGGCTGTGGCAGATAACCAAGGGAAATGGGCAATTCGTTTGCAACCATTGGAAGTAGGAGAGGATTATCAACTCCGAATAGAGACGAAAACAAAAAAATTATGTTTCCACCATGTTGCAGTGGGGGAGGTATGGCTATGTTCCGGACAGTCCAATATGCAGTTCCAATTGAAGCAAGCTGCTACGGCAAAGCAAGATATTCCTCAGGCAGCAGACGATGGATTGCGGTTTTTCGATTGGAAAGCGCGCTGGCTTACCTCCGGTACAGCGTGGCCAACTTCGGCACTCGATTCTATCAATCACTTACATTATTATAAAGAGACTACTTGGCAAAAAAGTTCACCTTCAACGGCCGAATCATTTTCTGCTGTTGCCTACTATTTCGGAAGAATGCTTCGGGATAGTTTGCAGATGCCGATCGGATTGATTCATAATTCGGTGGGCGGTTCACCTATTGAGGCATGGATTGACCGCAACACGCTGGAATCGCACTTCCCTGCCATCTTGAAAGATTGGATACATAACGATTTTATTCAAGATTGGGTTCGAGGACGGGCCGTAGTCAATTTGGGAGAAGAATCTTCTAAAAATCGTCATCCTTACGAACCCTGTTATCTTTATGAATGTGGCATCGATCCCCTTGACCAATTTCCTATTCAGGGTGTGATATGGTATCAGGGAGAATCGAATGCTCATAATTTCGAGGCGCATGAAGAATTGTTTAAATTGATGGTGAACAGTTGGCGGGAAAATTGGCAAGATGAGAAGTTGCCCTTCTATTTTGTTCAGCTATCCGGTTTGAATCGTCCTTCATGGCCTTGGTTTAGAGACAGCCAACGACGGTTGATGCAAGAGATACCTCATACGGGAATGGTCGTATCTACCGACGTAGGCGATTCGTTGGATGTCCATCCTGTGCAGAAGAAGGAGGTAGGCGATCGCTTGGCCAGGTGGGCTTTGCAGCAGACTTATCATCACACATTGATTCCTTCGGGCCCACTTTTTCGCTCTGTTCAAGCGGACGGAGACCGGCTGATTGTCTCTTTTGACTATGCCAAAGGGCTGCAATCGGCTGATGGAAAGCAAATTGTCGGTTTTGAAATGGCCAGTGAAGAAGGCTTGTTTTATCCTGCCACGGCCGTAGTGGATAATGATCGGATTCGGCTTTCATCAGAGAAGGTGAAGCGACCTCGCTATGTGCGTTATGCTTGGCAACCTTTTACGCGCGCCAATTTGATCAATGGTGTTCGACTTCCGGCTTCCACTTTTAGAGGATCGGCATGGTAAGAGGAGTATTTGCTCATAGTTGCATCTGATAAATTATAATAGGATTTCGGTATCCGAAGGAAATTTGTTATATTTGTATGCTAAAAAATTAAGAACAAAGAAAATATGAGGAACTTCACTTGTGTACAAGATTTGGGTGATCTGAAGCAGGCACTCGATGAGGCTTTCGAAATAAAGAAAGACCGTTTCCAATTTTCAGAATTGGGTAAAAATAAAACATTGTTGATGATTTTTTTCAACTCCAGTTTGCGTACTCGCTTGAGCACTCAAAAAGCAGCAATGAACTTGGGCATGAATACAATTGTATTGGACGTCAACCAAGGGGCATGGAAGCTGGAAACGGAGCGGGGGGTCATCATGGATGGTGACAAACCCGAGCATCTTTTGGAGGCTGTTCCGGTAATGGGTTGTTATTGCGATGTAATAGGTGTCCGCTCATTTGCGCGGTTTGAGAAGAAAGAAGATGACTATAATGAAAAAATATTGAGTCAGTTTATACAATATTCAGGTCGACCAGTATTCAGTATGGAAGCTGCTACACGCCATCCGCTGCAAAGTTTTGCCGATTTGATTACAATCGAAGAACATAAGAAGACGGCTCGCCCGAAAGTGGTGATGACATGGGCACCGCATCCTAAAGCTCTTCCGCAAGCTGTTCCCAATAGTTTTGCTGAATGGATGAATGCAACAGATTATGAATTCGTGATCACACAACCGGAAGGATATGAATTGGATCCGAAGTTCGTAGGGCGTGCTCGCGTAGAATATGACCAAAAGAAAGCATTGGAGGGGGCAGACTTTGTATATGCCAAGAACTGGTCTGCATATAAAGATCCGAATTATGGAAAAGTAATCAATATGGATCGGAGTTGGACTGTCGATGCAGAGAAAATGGCGTTGACGAATAATGCCTATTTCATGCATTGTTTGCCTGTTCGCCGTAATATGATTGTTACTGATGATGTGATAGAAAGCCCACAGAGTTTAGTGATTCCTGAAGCAGCAAATCGTGAAATTTCTGCACAGACGGTGCTGAAGAAAATTCTTGAGGGGTTGAAATAATATATGGATATGGATAAAAATAGAAAAAGTGGCACGATTTGTGTACAAGCCGGTTGGCAACCTAAAAATGGAGAACCGCGTGTCCTTCCGATATATCAAAGTACTACTTTTAAATATGATTCGAGCGAACAAATGGCTCGGCTCTTCGATTTGGAAGAAAGCGGTTATTTCTATACGCGTTTGCAGAATCCAACCAACGACGCAGTGGCCGCGAAAATCGCAGCATTGGAGGGGGGTGTCGGTGCTATTTTGACTGCTTCCGGACAAGCAGCCAGCTTTTTTACCATATTCAATATATGTGAAGCGGGCGATCATGTGGTAAGTGCCACCGGTATCTATGGTGGAACCTACAATTTGTTGGCTGTTACAATGAAGAAGATGGGAATCGAATGTACATTTGTCGATCAAGATGCCAGCGAAGAAGAGATCAGTAATGCGTTTCGCCCGAATACGAAGTTGATGTTTGGCGAGATGTTGTCTAACCCTGGTGTCATGGTACTCGATGTTGAGAAGTTTGCTCGCATTGCACATAGCCATGGTGTTCCATTGGTAGTGGACAATACTTTTGCTACTCCTATCAATTGCCGGCCGTTCGAATGGGGAGCTGATATTGTGACTCACTCCACTACCAAATATATGGATGGTCATGCTTCATGTGTGGGTGGCTGTATAGTCGACAGCGGTAACTTCGATTGGGAAGCTCATGCTGATAAATTTCCAGGACTTTGTCAACCGGATCCATCCTATCATGGTTTGACTTACACAAAGGCGTTTGGTAAAATGGCTTTTATTACGAAAGCAACGAGCCAATTGATGCGCGACTTAGGAGCAATACCCTCGCCGCAAAATTCTTTTTTGCTAAACTTGGGGTTGGAATCATTGCATCTTCGTGTGCCGCAACATTGCAAGAATGCACAGACAGTAGCCGAATGGTTGGAAAAATGTGACAAGGTGGCATGGGTAAATTATCCAGGCTTGAAGAGTAATAAGTATTATGATTTGGCTCAAAAATATTTGCCCAATGGATCGTGCGGCGTGATGTCCTTCGGATTGAAGGGCGGTCGTGACGTGGCTATTCGCTTTATGGATCGCTTGAAAATGATTGCTATTGTAACGCATGTAGCCGATGCCCGTACGTGTGTATTGCATCCGGCAAGTCATACGCATCGCCAACTTTCAGATGAGCAATTGCGGGAGGCAGGAATTGCTCCTGACTTGATTCGACTTTCGTGTGGCATCGAAAATGTGGAGGATATCATTGCTGATATTACACAAGCATTGGAAATTTGATGAAATATTCGATGATTTGAGAAAAACTTCGGGACTTTTTGAAATAAAATAGTGTGGGTATTTTTGAATAGCACATATATTAATTAAAAATATTTCCCACTATTGATAACAAAAATATCTGAGTTATAGTAAGCCAATATGGCATTGATTCGGGGTAAGCAGTAGAAGGTTGGGTGGAATCTCTCCACAGATTCGAAAAAAGTTCGAAAACATTTTTTGAATATAACCAATTGATAGTTAGCCGGTAT
>CAVJQR010000117.1:0-8883 GCA_963651605.1 Agathobaculum sp. | reverse complement strand
CTCCTGACGTTGGCCCGGAAAGTAATCTATCAGCGCATTACGAACCATATTCTGAAAGCCAAAACCTTTGGCTATAGCCAACAGAACCGCCAATGTCGGTACGATAGAAAGTAGGGTGTTGTATGTGAGTGCTGAGGCGCGCGTCTGAAGATTTTGGTTATTGAATCCTCGGATGGCCAAGATGATGGTTTTGATTATATCAATATAAATCACTTTCAGACCGGTCATTTCATTTTCAGTGATACGCCAAATGTCGTATGTGATGAAATGGATGATCCAATTTAAGAGCGCTTTGAGCTGGCTGATAAGTGATTTCTCCTTTCTTTCCATAGTGAAAACAATAAAAAAAGCAGTCTGTCTATAAGCCGGGTTCTGTACTTGTCGAGACGACAAGCGTCTGCCATTTATCTTGTCTTGCTGTCACCAACAAGCTTTAGCGGTCTACCCCTCGACATCGGACGAGCCGCCCTACGTGCGCCGATATACATGACCTTACAACCCATAAGGCATACTGCGTTTCTTGTTGCCAAGAAACCGGTGAGCTCTTGCCTCGCCTTTTCACCCTTACCCCGACTGGTGTCGAGGCGGTTCTTTTCTGTTATGCTACTCAAACCTTGCGGCCTGCTTCCCGTTAAGAAGTATGGTGCCCTGTGTTGCCCGGACTTTCCTCACATCTTTGTCAGATGAGCGACAGACCGACAGGCTGCTTCGATACAAAGGTACATATATTTTCCATGTACCTTTGCATCTTGAGCTGTTTTTTATTCCATCATTTTATTCAATTTGCCGGAGAGGAGGAACATGACCACGGCAGCGGCACCACTCATAAAGACGAATAACATGAAGAAATCGTGAAGGTTAGCTATTTGATAACCCATGAAATTCTTCGCTATTCCGTCCTCCGGATAAAATCCACTCAACATCCCCGCAAACTTGTTGGCAGCGGCCGAGCTGAGGTACCAGACTCCCATCAGAAGAGAGGAGAAACGGAGCGGAGAAAGCTTGTAGACCATTGACAAACCGATAGGAGAGAGGCAAAGTTCGCCGATGGTATGGAGCAGATACAAGACCGTCAGCCACATCATGCTTACCTTCATGTTCGGATTTACATCCTGCACTCCCCAGGCAATGATGAGATAACCGACGGCCAAGAACAGGAGTCCGAGAGCTTGCTTCTTGGGAACATCAGGATCCAATCCTTTCCTTCCGAGGAAATTCCAAAGCCAAGCGAATAAGGGGGCAAGAACTACCACCATGATAGCCGGGAAGGATTGAAAATAAGAAGAGGGCATCTCCCAGTTCCCTATCATGCGGTCTGTCTGTTCATCGGCAAAGAGCGTCAGTGAAGCACCGGCTTGTTCGTAGGCCGCCCAAAAGAAAATGACAAAAAACGAGACGATGTAGATCACAGCAATATGGCGTTTTTCTATCTTCGTCAGACTTTTGTCGGTAATGATGAAGGTGGGGGCTACGATGGTCGTGGCATAAATCAACGAACCGATCCAATCTGCCCCACTGAACAGCCCATTTTCGGGCGATTTCCAGTTGATGGCGAACAAGATGGAGAGCACAATGATGCCGACTATCATGCCCCAAGTACGCGTTTCAAGCTGAAATTTACCTCCTTGTTTCGGAGTAGGTTGAGATTCAATGACGGGATCTTCTGCAATTTCCGGTTCTACGCCAATCGGCGTTCCGTCGGGTGTCACCAAATAGCGCCCTTTTAATGTATGAAATACGGTAAAGCCGATCAGGATACCGATACAAGCGGCCAAAAATCCCCATCTGAAATCCTCCGGTCGGTTGGTCTCTCCTAAGAAACCGCAGACAAGCGGCGCAAAAATGGCCCCGACATTTACACCCATATAGAAGATCGTATAGGCGGAATCCTTGCGGTGGTCGTCTTCTCGATAGAGACGCCCCACCATGGTGGCAATGTTGGGTTTGAAAAATCCATTACCAACCACCAACAATACCAGTCCGCCAATCATCAACAGCTTGGCTAATGGGACGTTTTGAAAGTTCGAGGCGCTTAAAAAAAGTACGAATTGACCTATTGCCATCAAGAGGGCTCCTGTTTGGATCGATCGGCGTTTGCCCCAATAACGGTCGGCGATGTAGCCGCCTAAAAGGGGAGTGAGGTAAACCAATCCGGTGTAACTTCCATAAATTGAGGAAGCAAATTCTTTGTCTAATAGTAATGCTTGCACCATGTAAAGCATAAAGATGGCGCGCATGCCGAAGTAACTGAAACGTTCCCACATCTCAGTTACGAAAAGTAGGTAGACGCCTTTGGGATGTCCATGTTCTGTTTTCATTCTATTTGTCGTTCATTAGTTGTTTTTCTTGATGTATAAGTTGGCTTTCCGATCCCATCAATGCAAGCAAAGTTGAGAAAAAAGAGGATCTGCCTGCCTCTTTTCAAGTCAATATATAGTGTATAATCAAAAAGTTTCTTGTCTATATTTTATTTCAAAATAATGCTGCTTTGAAAAAACTCTTCCCGAATAGTTTCCGAGTTTGTGCCGATAGAACTGCAGTTCTATCGGGAGAAAACTCGAGTTTTATGCCGAATAAACTACAGTTTACTCAGCATAAAACCCGGATTCGTTCTATAACTAAATTTGAAAAGTATCCATAAAATAAGAGAACTATTCGGGAAGAGTGAATTGTTTTACTCAATCCATTTCTGCCATTTTTGCTCGTTGTTTGAGCCGGCTGCCACCATCGTCTCGATGAATTGCATGCCTCTTACCCCATCGTGCACAGTCGGAAAATCCAACATTTCAGCAGTCGGTTGCTCGCCGTTCTTGGTGGCTTGCACCGTCAACGCAAAGTTCTTGTAGATATTGGAGAATGCTTCGATGAATCCTTCGGGATGGCCGGCCGGAGTACGGGTATTCCACAACGCCAAATCGCCAAGAAATCCATTGTTTCCGATCTGTAAAATCTCGGTCGGTCGGTTGCCCCACTTCAAAGTCAGTGTGTTCGGCTCCATCTGTTGCCATTCGAGTCCGCCCTTTTCGCCATAGATGCGGATGCGGATATTGTTGGCTTCGCCCATTCCGATCTGAGTGGCCGTCAGTACGCCGGCCACACCCTCTTCGTAACGCAAGAAGGCTGCTGCATCATCGTCGACAGGCCGCCCCGGAGCAAACGAGTGTAGATCTGCACAAACTTCCTTCACTTTGAGGCCGGTGATGTATTCTGTCAGGTGCCATGCATGGGTTCCGATGTCTCCTACGCAACCCGCTTTGCCGGTCAGCTTCGGATTGGTGCGCCAGCCGGCATTGTTGCCGCCTTGCAATTCTATTCTTTCAGAAAGCCACCCTTGGGTATACTCGACATAGATGCGGCGAAGCTTGCCAAGCTCCCCGTTGGCTATGCGCGTTTTCGCCTCTTTTACAGCAGGATATGCGGAATATACATGGGTGAGAGCCAAGACAAGTCCTGTCTCTTCCACCTTCTTTTCCAATAATTTAGCCTCTTCCAGCGAGAAAGTCATCGGTTTGTCGACCACCACGTGGAAGCCTCTTTCCAAAGCCATCATAGCAGGCTCGAAATGCCATTTGTTAGGGGTGACAATTGTTACGAAGTCCATTCGCTCATCTTCGGGAAGTGAAGATTCGTGTTCGAACATTTCTGCGTATGAATCGTAGATGCGATCGTCCGGCAGATAGTAAGATTGTCCGGAACTGCGGGAAATTTCAGGGTTTACACTGAAGCATCCGCAAACTAATTCAATTTGGTTTTCCATAAAAGCGGCGCGACGATGAATCGCTCCGATGAAGGCGTCGCTGCCGCCTCCAACCATACCCATTCTTAATTTTCTTTTTTTCATGTTAGCTCCCATAAATGATTAATATTCAAATATACGAAAAATTTTTATATTCAGATGAACGATTGGGTTATGAACTTCTCTTTTCCTTCGCATACTGTGAAGGACTGCATCCATAACGTTTCGAAAAAGCTACCCAAAAGTAGGATTGGCTTTTGAATCCGCACGCTTCAGAGATCTCATAAATCCGCATGTCGCCTTTCGCCAATAGCTCGGTTGCTTTTTTAAGACGGTATTTATTGATCAGCTCGTTGGGTGTCTGACTGCATAAAGTCTTTGCTTTTCGATATAAACTTTGTCTTGTAATCCCCAATAAATCAGCTATTTTTGAAACATCCAGCGAAGGATCGCTGCTGTTTTCAATAATGATCTTGTTCAATTTTTCCAAGAATTGTTCGTCTCGTGGCGAACATGTATAGTCTGTTTCCACAGCCGGATGCGATGAATAGAACTTGCTTATACTGCTTCTGTTGGATAATAGGTTGGAAATCTGTGCAATAAGCAGATTGGTTGAGAAGGGTTTGTCGATATAAGCATCCGCGCCTAATTTCAACCCTTCCAATTTGGATTGGATCGTTGTCCGTGCCGACAATAAAATAACGGGAATATGGCTGAATTTATCGTTTCGCTTTACCTCGACCAACAGCTCCAAGCCATCCATTTCCGGCATCATAATGTCACTGACCAAGAGATGGATGTTGGTTTGTTGGAGAATCTTCAAGGCTTGTTTCCCATTTTCGGCCATATATACATTATAATATAGGTTGAGCTCTTCCGCCACGAAATCACGCAAATCGACATTGTCTTCGACTATAAGTATCGAGGCCCGTTCTTTGTTGTAGATGAAAGAGGTTTCCTTTTCTTCTGTCGTTTGGGCGGAATTCATCACGGGAATCGACTCCGGAAGCTTCATCGGGAGAGACAAACAGAACGTGGTCAGCCCCTCTTCGTTATGTTGTAGGGTCAATGTCCCATGATGCATTTCTGCCAATGAGCGGGCTAACGGCAAACCGAGCCCACTTCCCAACTTATTGTTCTCCAAATCGTTGATGCGATAGAAGGGCTCGAATATTTTTTCTTTCAAGGTCTCCGGTATAGGATTGCCGTCGTTTGAAAAAAACACTTCTATCCGATCCTCTTCTGTCTTGGCAATCATTTCAATTTGTATGTTTTGGTTGGCATATTTCATGGCGTTCGACAGTAAATTGGTGAAGATTTTTGTGATCGCTTCCCGATCTACAAAAGCATATAAGTCTCTCTTTTCTCTATTGAGAGTCAACGTTTTGCCCTGCTCGTCGACCATTTCTTGGAAGCAGTGCACTGTTTCCTGCAATAAATTGGCGATGTCCGTCCGAACGAAGTTGAGCTTAAAACCTTCTACTTCGGTCTTTCTGAAGTCAAGCAGCTGATTGGCAAGGTCAAGCAGACGAGAAACATTCTTGTTCATCAGCTGCAGACTCTTCGATTCTACCGTCTTTAATCCTTCCGACTGCATCAGTTTTTCCAATGGACTCTTGATGAGTGTCAACGGTGTTCGAATCTCATGGGCGATGTTGATGAAGAAGTCTATTTTGGCTTGATACAACTCTTTCTCTTTTTGATCTTCAAATAGTTGCATGTTGTACGAGAGTGTCTTTTTGGTTTTCTCTCTCCATGTATACAAAACATACGACAATGTCAAGACGAAAGCTATGAGATACGCACACTTGGCCAAGGAAGAGGCCCACCAAGGGGGCAATATTTCAATTTCCAACTGCGTGATATTGTCATTCCATTGTGTAGATGATTTGGATGCTTTTATCTCAAATAGATATGTACCCGGTTGGAGATCCGTAAAATAGACGGTGTTTCGTTCGTTGATGGGGGTCCATTCCTGGTCCATATTCTTCATGCGATAGGCATAAAGGATGGAAGTCGGAGTCATAAAATCAAGTGCTGAAAAATTGATGTAGAACGTCGATTCCGTATGTTGTAGGGTGATTTTTTTCAGTGGCATCTCGGGCGATACATTCAATCTGATCTCCTTGTTTTTGTTTCCTACATGGAGTTCGTTCAGATGAACTTTCAAATGTTCGTTGTCTGCCTTGACTTGTGTCGGATCGAAGTAGATGAATCCTTTTACTGTTCCAAAATAAAACATACCTTTATGAACGGCCAACGCTGAATTTTCGTTGAATTGGCGCGAAAGCAACCCTTGACTTTCCGTGAAGGTGATGATGTGCTCGCCATTTGTGTCCATACAAACCAAGCCATTTGCCGTGCTGATCCACAGATGCCTTTCATCGTCAGGAATAATACGGTAGGCCACATTACTTGGCATGCCGTTCTTAACTGTAAAATGAATAGATTCTCCTGTTTGGAAGTCGTATCGGATAACACCTTCGAGTGTAGCAAACCACATGTTTCCCTGCTTGTCTTGGCAGATATCATTGACGAAATTGTGGCGTTGTGTGTTCAATTTGTCGTAAGGCAAATACATACCGGTATTGGTCACCGGATTGAAATAAAAACTCCTGTTGAACATCCCTGTCCAAATACGCCCTTGATTGTCTTCATAGATACAGCGAACGGAGTAGGAGGGGAATTGTTGCAAATGAACAAACTTGTCTTTTGCTAAATTGTATCGGTAGATTCCATCGCTACTGCCTACATATATTTGTCCGTTTCTAACCACCTTGATGCAGTATACTGTGCTGTTTTTGGTTGTTAGTGAGTCTTTTAGCAGAGGATACCGCTTGGTTATTTTTCTCGTTTTCAAATCCATGCATTCAATACCATGGATCACATGCCCGATCCAAAGCTGTCCGTCTTGGATAGCCAACCCTCTGATATTTGTGTGAGATAGCCCATTTTGGCCGGGTATTGGGCGGTAGTTGGTGAAGGTACCGTGTTCTTGGTCGAAGAAGTTGATGCCGGCATCTTCCGTTCCAATCCAAATATTCCCTTGTTCGTCCCGACAAATGTCCCGAACAGCCTCGCCCATCATAGAATTCTTATTGTCGCCAGGGTAATGGACTTTGAACGGTTGGAAAGGCGAATAGAAATTTATGCCATTTTGCTGGGTGCAAATCCATATTCCATTTCTCCTATCTTGGTATAAAGCCGTCACGTAATGGCCGGACAGCGAACGAGCATCTTGCCAATTGGGTTGCACCCGCGTACAGCTATTATCCTCTTTGTTGTAAAGTAGCAGGCCTGAATCGGTTCCGATCCACAGCTCGTTTTCGTTTTTTTCCATAATGCAACTGATCAGAAACGTCAGAAGGCTGGTTTGCTGCAAGTTCAAATCTTTGTAGACTCCTGTCTTGGTATCCAAAATTTTGACATCATCATGCTCGTATGCTACATATAATATAGAGGAGTAAGCCGATGGGACAATGATACGAATCTTTTGGGATGAGGAGCCGGGAGTCTGATCAAAAAGATTGAAAATCTTCATGCTCTCCACTTCCGGATCGAAAAGAGAAATGTCGCCTTGGGTATCTCCAATCCATATCTGGTCGTCGGCTGTAATGCAAAAACTGGTGTAGGCTTGTCCGCCGTGGTGAGTGAATATTTTGAAATCTTCGTTTTGGGGGTTATATTTGATCAGACTACCCTCCAAAAGCATCCAAAGATTGTTTTCTTTGTCGAATTTGAAATCGTCAATACTCTTGTTGGTGGTGAATGGAACATGCAGGAACGATTCGTTTTGTGGCAAATATTTGTAGAGCCCAGAGAGGGTACCGACCCACAAATTGCCGACCGAATCGCAAGCCAAACTCGAGATCCAGTTGCTTCCTAAGCTGTTTGCGCTTTCTGCATCGTGACGAAATACCTTAAACGTATAGCCATCGAAGCGATTCAAGCCGTCGCGTGTGCCAATCCATATATATCCGTCTTTGTCTTGTACGCATCCTGTCACCATATTATTGCTTAACCCGTCTTCCACCTGGTAATGGTGAAAAAGCAAGTTCGTATCCTCTGCACGAAGAGGTCCCGACGGGATACAAATCAGCCATAAAAGGAGAAGAATGGGGTGTATATATTTCATGGTGTTCTTTTTGAATATGTCTAATTGCAAATATATGAATATTTAATTATTTTACAAGTAGTTGTGCTGCAAATCTTGTAAATCTTTCATTATTATATTCTTTTAAAATTATATTTTGTCTCATTTGTATTCAATGATGTAACCTTGTTCCGATAATTTTCACTATCGTTACATTTTTAAAAACTATTGTTATTGGATTGAAACACGAACACTTTTGCCCTACTTACTTTTGTTTTCAGAGTCGCTGATGTAGACACAATCAATTTTTATAACTTAAAAAATCTTTTATTATGAACGTGAAAAATACAAATTGCAGCTTTAAAGTTAAGGCGCAGATGTGCCTTATGATGTTTCTTCAATATATGTTAAGCGCCGTGTGGTGGGTACCTTTAGCCGCCTATTTGAAGAATACAGGTTTCGAAGTATATCAGATATCGCTTGTCTTGAGTGCGATGGCCATTGGT
Source organism: Agathobaculum sp. (assembly GCA_963651605.1). Lineage (GTDB taxonomy): Bacteria > Bacteroidota > Bacteroidia > Bacteroidales > Tannerellaceae > Parabacteroides. Next base: position 548 of record CAVJQR010000117.1, on the reverse strand, counting down.
TCCATGGCCTCCTCTTTCATCGGCTCCATCGCCGACCGTTATTTTTCAGGGGAGAAGATATTGGCTGTATTGAATGTTCTGACGGGCGTATTCCTTTTGTTTTCGGCCCAGCAGACGACCTTTATTCCGTTGATGATTGGTGTTGTTGGGGCAATGCTCTGCCATATGCCGACACAAAGTCTGACGAGCACCATTGCCATGCACCATACGGCATCGGAACAGTTCCCACGCATCAGAATGTTTGGTTCGATAGGCTGGGTGGCGTCCGGCATTTTTAGCTTGATTGCCTTCCATGTGTTGCATTTGTCGGCGTTCGATGATACCAATTTACCGATGTATTGTGGGGCGGCAGTCTGCTTCGTTGCGGCCGTTATCAACTTGACTTTGCCACATACTCCTCCTACAAATGTGGACAGCAAACGGCTTTCGTTTATGGATATCACCGGCTTCAGTGTCTTCTCTGAGATCATGAGAAATAAGAACTACCGCATGTTTATGGTTTTGACGTTCCTGTCAATTATTCCTTTTACACTATACCATGTCTATGG
>CAVJQR010000116.1:0-8907 GCA_963651605.1 Agathobaculum sp. | reverse complement strand
GATAAATCATTCTTCCCGGTTTGTCTGCCGTGGGTGACGGCTTGCGCCATTCATGGGCAAGCGGTCGCATACGGCTTTCCGCTTCCAGCTCAAAGGAACAGCAAAAGAAAAAATCCTCTGAAAATCCGTAAAAGCACCTCTGCGGCATAAGCACAAAAGAAATGGGCCTTGCTTCATCAGTCTAAACGGTTGTTTAGGCGTGAGGCAAAGCCCTTTTCTTCACTTATGCGGATAGTCGGTACACGTTTGTTCAAACTTGTTTGGGCAATGGTGTACCGACGAATATCAAATCGCTTTTACGGAAGAATGAACGTGAGTATATTAAAAATCACACTCAAAACACCGAAAAAAAGAAAATCATTAGGGAGTTTGGATAAAAAAGAGTACCTTTGCGATAGAGTTGTTTGACATAGTAAAGCACAGCATATCAGTGAATTTGCATTGTCGCTAAATCGTTACCATAAAATTACAACTCTCATACTCTATTCTGAAACTCAATCAGATACAGTTTTTTTGATTATCCGGCACAAAGATAGTGAAATTATTTTTATGAATAATCCATTTTATCGAATATCCAGCATTTGGATATGATGCCGACTCTTCACGCACGGATCCCACTGAGGGACGCTTTCTCCATTGGGGTTGCCCGTCTTGGCAAAGTTCGTCCAATAGTCTACCATTCGGCGGCTCAGCTCATAATCGGCCTCCGTCATTGGGCGCCAACAACGGTTTAGCGTGCCGAAGGAATACCATACTTCGGAGGTGTGGAACGCTCCTTTCATGCTTTCGTCGGTATCTTCGCCGGGCAGATCACGGCAGAAACAATAGACGTAAGCGGGTTGGCGACCAAGGGATTCCTGCAACAAACTCCAGTCTACCGCCGCCTTTTTCATAACGTCAGGGGCAATATCCTCAGAGGTATAGCCGATCATATAGGGAATGTCCAATGTCTTCCCGGCCTTGGCTGTTTCGTCATAGGTCGCTGTTATCAGCTCTCCATCAATGCAGGGACGATAAGGACGTATGCCTTTTTCCAATTGTTGGGTCATCGCTTGGAATTTATCAGAGGGGCAGGCGCGCATTTCAGCCAATGTCTCTGCTCCGGAATTCTTCCAAAGCAGGAGCCCTGCTTGCTCAGCCTCTTCACGTGTCTTGGGCGAGATGATACCCGTCAAGCCGCCACCACTCTGAATAATGGCTCGATGGATGAGGCCTTTGCTGAGAGGTGTGGAGATGAGCGTCTGCACACTGCCGGCCCCCGCACTTTGTCCGAAGAGAGTTACATTGTCGGGGTCTCCACCAAATACTTTAATGTTGCGGTGAACCCACTGCAACGCTTCGAGCTGGTCGAACAATCCATAGTTGCCAGACCCGTTTCCTCCGTTCTCTGCGGTCAATAATGGGTGAGCGAGGAAGCCACACATGCCGACGCGGTAGTTGAATGTTACCAAGATGACACCCTTTTGTGCATAGGCGTCCCCTCCGAATTCCATTTCGTGGCTGTAGCCATGGTCGAAAGCTCCGCCATGAATCCAAACCATAACGGGAAGTTTGTCGTCTGCTTTTGCGGAAGAGGGCGTCCATACATTCAGATAGAGACAATCTTCACTTTTGGTCGGATGGCTATGTTCGTAGAATTCTTTCCAATAGAAAGAGCCTGTCTCCATGTCTTCTTGCAGACAAATATTCCCCCATTTGTCGCATTTGCGAATACCTTCCCATGGTTGTACGGGTTGGGGTTTCTTCCATCTCAGTTCCCCTACAGGTGGTGCTGCATAAGGGATACCTTTGTATACGGTAACTTGGGGGGCATCGCCGGCCACCCCTTCAATTTTTCCTCCATCAATGGTCAGGACGGGTTGTTGGGCTTTTAACAGTCCGACAGCCATCATGGCTCCTATAAGAATCATTGAAAATGTTTTCATGTGTATATGGTTTTAATTAGCACTGCCCGATAACTTATGCTGTCTCCTTACCGATTTTTACCGAATAGGGGTTGAAACGGAAAGGATATCTACCTACAAATGTAATGATTCTCCTCTGAAAAACAAGAGGTGGAAGATGGTTTAATAAACAAAAAATGAGACAAAAGGCTTCTGTAAAGGAGAGTTGGCTGGCTGCAATCCTCCATTTCAATATTTAATCCCGGTTGGTTATCCCTCTCTCATCTTGATTTCACAATTGTCGAGCGAGTCGATAATGGCCAGACTTTCGCAGCGAATGCCGGCTTCTTCGATCACTTTGCGCCCATCTTGAAAAGCTTTTTCAATGATGAATCCCATGCCAACGAGCTCCGCCCCGGCTTGTTGGCAGAGGTCGATGATCCCTTTTGCCGCATTGCCATACGCCAAAAAGTCGTCCACGAAAAGAACTTTGTCGTTAGGGGTGAGGTACTCTTTCGACACTACCACCTGGTATTCACGTTGCTTTGTGAAAGAAAAGATGGTAGAAGAAAGCATGTTGTCCATCGTTGATGGTTTCTTCTTCTTGGCAAAGACAACGGGAAGATCCAACAAAAAGCCCATCATGATGGCCGGTGCAATACCACTGGCTTCGATGGTGATGATTTTGTTGATTTCAGTCGATGCATAACGGCGAATGAATTCCACTGCAATCTGTTTCATTAAATTGGGGTCCATTTGGTGATTGATGAATTTATCCACCTTAAGAATACCGCCGGGGTAGCATTTCCCGTCTTTGCGGATACGGTCAAGTAGTGCTTTCATTTAAATAATAGTGTAAAATCTTTGTGCAAAAGTAACGAAAAAATGGTCGTGAAAACAGGGATCTGAACGATATCGGGAAGCAAAATAGTATGGAACGAAGCCGGTTTCGGAGCGAAATGACAGTAACCGTTTGATATACAAAGAGCTGTTTTGCCTTATGAAAAGCCTGTTTTGAGCTATTTTTTCTTCTGTTGATGGAAGCTGTTTCAGGCTTGTACAAACGATTCTTGCAAATTGTCTGATAAAAAATAGAGCATGGCCGTCAGAAACGAAGAAAATAATGCTTACTTTCGCAAAGGAAGAAAAAAGTAATTGAGATGAAAAAATGGGAATATATAGCAGTGGCACTGTTGTTGATGGGAGCCACTTCGTGTGTGACAAAGAAGAAATATCTGTTGGCCGAAAACGGACGATTGAGCGCTCTGCAACGTGAGGCAGAACTGAAACAGCAATTGTCGGATAGCCGCGACGAGAATGATCAGCTCAATGCCTTGCTGACGCAGCTGAAAAAGGATACAGTCGGCTTGCGGCAGAACATTCGCAACTACAAGGATTTGTTGAGTGCGAACATGGGTGAGCAGGACAAATTGAATGAATTGCTTACAAAAAAGATGCAGGAGCTGGAAGAACGCGAGGCAACTATCAACCAATTGCAGGACATGATGAATACGTTGAACGAGAAGGTGCAGCGTATTCTCACCGGCGTCAAGGAAGCATTGATGGGATTTAGCAGTGATGAGCTGAGCGTGCGCGAGGAGAACGGTAAAATTTATGTGGCGATGTCCGACAAACTTCTGTTCCAATCGGGTAGTGCGACGGTCGATAAGCGAGGAAAAGAGGCTTTGGCCAAGTTGGCTTCCGTCTTGAATCAGCAGAAAGATGTGGATGTAAATATCGAAGGCCATACCGATACGAAGCCGATCCATACGGCCCGCTTTGCCGATAATTGGGATCTGAGTGTAATTCGTGCCACATCTGTAGTGCGCATTTTGACATCTGAATATAACGTCAGTCCGCTGCAAATCGTGCCGTCCGGCCGTGGAGAGTACATGCCGGTAGCCGACAATGCTGATGCCGACGGGCGCAGCAAGAACCGCCGTACGGAGATTATCATTGCGCCGAAGATGGACGAATTGTTGAAGATCATCAACAACTGATAGGTTACGCACGAATCAATTGGCACTCCCTTTCGAGTTTGTCAGCATAATTATCCGAGCAAATAGTTGATTGTTCGAATGTTTCGAAAAAGTTTCTCCGCACAAAACTCGAGTTTTCTCCCGAGTGAACTGCAGTTTTCTCCGCATAAAACTCCAGTTCACTCGGCATGAAACTGCAGTTCATTGCCGAGAAACTTTTTTCAAACTCCAGACCGACACGCAAAAGGGTGCCGAACAGTGACGAAATGGATGGGCAGAAAGTTACTCGTTGAGCTTGAAGATCGGCTCCATCAGTTGCCATTTCTCGGAAGATGTACTGCCGGGTGCGGCCAATTGGTATTTACCGACAAACGCCTCCCATTCGGCTTGTCGGTCTAACGTTGCCAAGCGACCGAATGATTGCTCCCAGTCGAAGTCGTCGGGGACTTCAAGAATCATGCAAAGACGGGTGCCCAAGCGGTAGATTTCCATGTTGGATATGCCAACGGCACGGATGCCGGCCGGAATTTCCGGCCAAATATGTTGGTGCCAATAGCAGTAGGCTTCAATGGCTTTCGGATCGTCTTTCAGATCCAATGTCTGACAATAACGTTTCATTGTGGATGGATATTTGTTTGATATAGGAGCCTGTCGGAAACCAACAAGCTCAAACAAAGAAATGAAATATTTTCTGAAATTGCAAAAATAGTCCGTATCTTTGTACATTATATTTTATAGAGAATATATATATGAGAAGAAATTATAGTTCAAAGCGTAATGCAGGGAGAGGAGATGAGCCGAGAGGGCAATATCTTTCTGTCATCGAACCTACGACATTGCTCCCATTTTTGTTTGAATCGTTGAAAGATCGTAGCAAATCGGCAGTGAAAGCACTGTTGGGGCATGGACAGATATTGGTGAACGATGAGGTGACAACCCAATTTGATACGCCATTGAATCCAGGTGATAAGGTGATGGTGAGCTACAACCGCGGACGGGTGGCGTTCAACAATCGGTTGGTAAACATCATTTATGAAGATAATTATGTGCTGGTGGTGAACAAGCGCGAAGGATTATTGTCGGTATCTACCGACCGTGTCCGCGAGCGTACGGCCTACCATATCTTGAGCGATTACCTGAAGAAGTGCGATCCGCGCAACAAGATATTTGTTTTGCACCGCCTTGACCGCGATACGTCCGGTTTGATGATGTTCGCCAAGTCGCGTGCCGTGCAGGAAAAAATGCAAAGCAATTGGAACGAAATGATCACCGAACGTACTTATGTGGCAGTCGTTGAGGGAAAGCCGGAAAAAGAATCGGATGTCTTGACCACCAATCTGCAGGAAAATTCCGAAGCACGTGTGTATGTGGTAGCCGAAGGTGGTAAGGAAGCAATCACGCGCTATCAGGTGTTGCGCTCGAACGACAAGTATTCGCTGTTGCAACTCGACTTGGAAACAGGACGAAAGAATCAGATCCGTGCGCAAATGGAGTATATCGGACACCCGATAGCCGGCGATTATAAGTATGGAGCTGAGACGGATCCGACCGGACGATTGATGCTCCATGCGCAACGGCTCTTCTTCATTCACCCGGAGACGGGCGAGGAGATGCGGTTCGATACACGTATTCCTGACGCCTTCAAATCGTTAGTAAGTAAAAATTGGTAATATATAGCAAGTGAAATTAATGAAGAAAATCGTAACGTTGGTGTTGCTCTCCATCATCGCATGGACGGCACAGGCTCAAATCCTTACACCGGTCAAGTGGAAGATCAAGCTGGAAGATTCGGAAACAGCCGAGAAGACGCTCCATTTTTCGGCCAAATTGGAAAATGGCTGGCATCTTTACGACATGAATCTGCCGGAAGGCGGCCCAATCTCTACCTCTTTCAATTACGAAACCTTGAAAGGTGCGAAGACTGTTGGTGATCCTACCCCCTCGAAGAAGGCAACGACCGTCTACGACGAGCAGTTCAGTATGAATCTGAGCTGGTATGCAAAAGAGATCACCTTCTCGCAAAAGATAGAAGTGACCGACCCGAAAGCGTTTAAGGTGGCAGGTTATGTCGAATACATGGCATGCAATGACGAAAACTGTTTGCCTCCCGACAAGGAATCTTTCTCGTTCGACAAAAAGAATATCGATGTGGAGAAAACATTGGCTGCATTGTCAAACCCAAACACTCCTGCCTCTGACGAACAACTGGAAGAGTTGACGGCCGACAACGATACGGCTGTCGGAGCAGATGAGGAACAGCAACCTGCACCCAAAGCAAAACGCACTTCGAAACAGGTTACCTCCAGCCCTGAGTTGTGGACGCCTGTGGTGGAAGAACTGAAAGCTTTTGGCGATACGACGGTATCTGCTGTGGATACGAGCTGGTTGTTTATCTTCTTTGCCGGGTTCTTGGGTGGATTGGTTGCATTGCTTACGCCTTGTGTATGGCCTATGATTCCGATGACGGTCAGCTTCTTCTTGAAGCGTACCAAGGATCGTAAGAAGGCTATCCGCGATGCTTTGACCTATGGCGCTTCGATCATCGTGATCTATCTCGTGTTGGGATTGCTGATTACCGGCATCTTTGGAGCCAGTGCATTGAACGACCTCTCGACAAATGCCATATTCAATATTCTGTTTTTCCTTTTGTTGGTGTTGTTTGCTGTCTCCTTCTTTGGCGCATTCGAACTGGTATTGCCATCGTCATGGACCAATAAACTGGATGCAAAAGCTGACTCAACAACGGGTATCATCAGTATTTTCTTCATGTCGTTCACCTTGGTGTTGGTATCCTTCTCCTGTACGGGTCCGATCATTGGAACATTATTGGTACAAGCTGCTTCAATGGGGTCGAAAGTGGGTCCGGCTATTGGTATGTTCGGCTTCGCTTTGGCACTCTCTATTCCGTTCAGCTTCTTCGCCATCTTCCCTAATATGTTGCAAAATATGCCAAAATCGGGCGGTTGGTTGAACTCTGTCAAGGTTGTATTGGGCTTCTTGGAGTTGGCTTTGGCGTTGAAATTCCTTTCTGTTGCCGACCTTGCTTATGGATGGCGCTTGTTGGATCGCGAGGTGTTCATCGTGTTGTGGATTGTCATCTTCGCTCTCTTGGGCTGTTACCTTTTGGGAAAGATTCGTTTCAGCCATGACAGTGAATTGAAATATGTATCTGTTCCGCGTCTCTTTATGGCGATTATCTCATTTGCCTTCTCCATCTATATGATTCCGGGCTTATGGGGTGCTCCATTGAAGGCGATCAGTGCTTTCGCTCCTCCGTTGTATACACAAGATTTCAGCTTGTATGACAATGAAGTCCATGCGGCTTTCACCGACTATGAGAGCGGTATGGCTTATGCGCGCCAGCACAATAAACCGGTGATGATCGACTTCTCCGGCTATGGTTGTGTGAACTGTCGCAAGATGGAAGCCTCGGTTTGGACAGATGCCCGCGTGAAATCTGTTTTGGAAAATGATTATGTTCTCATCACGTTGATGGTAGACGATAAAACGAAATTGCCTACTCCTATCGAAATCAAGGAGAACGGCAAGAGTCGTACACTCCACACGGTCGGCGACAAGTGGAGTTATTTGCAGCGAAGCAAGTTCGGTGCCAATGCGCAACCATTCTATGTATTGCTGAATGGAGAGGGAAAGCCTTTGGCTCCATCGTATGCCTTCAACGAGGATGTCAACGAATATATGAAGTTCCTCAGCAAGGGCTTGGACGAATTTAAGACAAAACAAAAATAAAGGATAAAAGAAAATGAGTCATACGAAAGCAGAAAAAATGGAGGCCTTCGGCCGCCTGCTTGATATCATGGACGAACTTCGAGTGAAATGTCCGTGGGATCGGAAGCAGACCAACGAAAGCTTACGTACCAATACAATCGAAGAGACGTACGAATTGTGTGAGGCGCTGATGCGGGACGATCAAGTGAATATCAAAAAGGAACTGGGCGACTTGCTCCTTCACATTGTCTTCTATGCGAAGATTGGCGATGAGAAAGAGTCGTTCGATATCAAGGATGTGTGCGATGCTCTATGTGAAAAACTAATCTATCGCCATCCTCATGTGTTCGGAAACGTCGAAGCGGATACCGCAAGTAAGGTGGAACAGAACTGGGAGCAACTCAAACTGAAAGAAAAGGGTGGCAACAAGACTGTTCTGGCAGGCGTTCCGGCATCACTCCCTTCTATTGTCAAGGCTTATCGTATCCAAGACAAAGTGCGTAATGTGGGTTTCGATTGGGAAGAACGCGAACAGGTGTGGGATAAGGTGAAAGAGGAATTCGACGAGCTGCATGTGGAAATCGAACGTAAAGACAGTGACAACATGGAAGCAGAGTTCGGAGATCTGTTCTTTAGCCTGATCAATGCTGCCCGTTTGTATAAAATCAACCCGGACAACGCACTGGAAAGAACCAATCAGAAGTTCATCCGTCGGTTCAATTATTTGGAAGAACAAGCTCATTTGAAAGGGAAAGATCTCAAAGATATGTCCTTGAATGAAATGGATGCCTTGTGGAACGAGGCAAAAGCCAAAGGTCTATAATCCATTCCCGCTCCATAATCGTAAAAAAAGCTCGGCATGATTTTGAAAAAAGATGCCGAGCTTTTTTCTAATTGTTCGGCATGATTTTGGAAATTGGTCCCGATGTTTTTTGGGGGAGAAAATAGGGACGTATGAAAAATATCTTCATAAGAAGAATAGAAAAGCCCTGTCGGTAATCCTTCCGACAGGGTTTTTTTGTCGTATGGTGACGTTTGGTTAATCTATTTGAGCTATCAATGATTTGAAGAGGATAGACATTTGTCCTGCAGCATGGTTGGCTGCAATGATCACATCGTTGGCATCGTTGACGAAATCGTCGGCAAAATGATAGCCTTCATTCGTGATTACAGACATACCAAACACGCGAATACCGCAGTGACGTGCGACGATAACCTCCGGAACGGTGCTCATGCCGATAGCGTCACCGCCTACTTTTCCATAAAAAGCATACTCGGCCGGAGTCTCATACGAAGGGCCGGTCAGACCAACGTAG
>CAVJQR010000115.1:0-8944 GCA_963651605.1 Agathobaculum sp. | reverse complement strand
CTCGTACAATTGTGTCGGATGACTTGGCAAAGAGAATATCGGTTCTGCTCCAGCTTTCCATGCGTGAAGATTAGTGATGAACGCAAATCCCCAAGGCAAATCAGTCGGATGTCCATAAATTTCGTGATTCATCAGGTTTCCTAAACGAATCATGGCTGCCACCAAACCGGTAGGGACAACCAATTTGTCGAACGTCCATAGCATACTTTTATGACTAACACGTTTCGAATAGAAATAAATGGCAATGATTATACCCAATGTACCACCATGACTGGCAAGGCCTCCTTCCCAAATCTTCAGGATCTCGATCGGATTGGATAGATAATAGTCCGGTGCATAAAAAAGACAATGTCCCAATCGTGCACCGACAACTGTCCCGACAATCGTATAAATCAAAAGAGAGTCTATCCACTCAGGTACCAATTTTTCCTGCTTCCACATCTTTTGGACGATAGAATAACCTATCCAAAAACCGACAGCAAAAGCCAAACCATACCATCTAATCTCGCGAGAACCGATTGTAAAGAGGGCAGGATCTGCAGTCCAAGTGATAAAATCCGAAATCATTATACTAATCTTCTGATCAATGCTTCACGCTCACCGTAAAGCATATCTATGATAGGTAACTCAATCATTGTATAGGCGCCCGGCTTTTGTTTGAAGCTTGCACGGGCAACAGACACCAAAATCTGAGCAGTCAATGCCGGATTGTTGATCTTCATATCGAACTCAACCAATTGATTCTGTGTCTTGCCAGAAACGCCCTTACGGACAAGATTTACGCCGTGGCCCATATCTTTAAGTGCATCAACCGATTCAACTTGAATCACATGCGTCTCATCATGTGCGAAATAGTCGTCAGCTTTGATGGCAGCAGCCACTTGTTTGAAATCGTATCCATCTTTCACTTCGATGTAAACCATACGGCGATGAACGCCTGTTCCCAAAGGGATAGTCATACTCAAAGCAGCTTGAACCCCTTCAATGGCCTTAACGGCTACGGTATGTCCCATGCTCATGCCAGGACCAAAGTTTGTATATGTAATACCTTTCGGCACCATGGCTTCCAACAATGCGCGAACTACAGAGTCCGAGCCCGGATCCCAACCGGCTGAGATAATGGAAACGGCATTGTGAGCCTTTGCTGTTTCGTCCAAAGAGCGACGCAAATCAGCGATCTTTCCATGAATATCAAAGCTGTCGACCGTATTGATACCCAAAGCCAATACTTCTTTCGCATACTCTTCAACTTTTCTTGTTGGAGTAGCCAACACGGCTACATCTACATTTTCCAACTTTGTTATGCTGTCTACAACAGGAATCTGGCTCAACTCTGCCGGTACGTTTGAAGGATCACGACGAACGACTCCTGCCAATTCAAAATCAGGAGCAACTTCCAAAGCCTCCAACACATACTTTCCGATATTGCCATAACCAATGATGGCTGCTCTAATTTTCTTCATATTCGTTTATTAAATAGTCTTTCATTCAAATGCAAAGATAAAAAATAAATAGAGATTTTTGCATGCTCGCTTCACACAAAAAAAGTCAGATTCCATCTGCTCTTTGCTGACAGAATCCGACTTCATCATTTAAACCTCCAATTGCAGGAATATCTTATTTCTCAAGATCCAAATGATTCTTCAGCGGATTGGTATACATTTCCAAGATCTTCCGACGCAAGAATGCTTCATCTTTATTCGGAATATCGATCTTGTCTACCTGTCCTTGCAGATAAGCTTCGAATGCCTTCTTATCTTTCAATCCATAATTCTCCGAGAAATGGCGTGTACCGCTTAACATATCGTATGCCACATAGTTGCATGGATAGAAGCGATAGTGCTTGTATATTTCTTTGTCGATGATGGCAGCCACGGCAGCAAACAGCTCATTTTTCTCCATAGCCGGATCCAATTTTTTCAATTCGTCATTGATCTGTGTGCCTATTGTCAAGTGAACCCGTCCCTTGTTGCCCAAGATTCCTGTCTCCATATTCAACAGATCGTCATGCTGCGACTTTTGATAATCAGCATTGTCTCGTTTCAACTGAAACTCTTTTGCTTTCAAATAGTCACAAGGATCGAACTCATATGAAATAGCCACCGGGACAATACTCAACTCAGCGAGGTTGGTCAACACATCGTTGTCACCTCCCATACATAACATTTTCAGTACACTTGGCTGTGTTTTATCGTTCGAATCCTTTGCACGGCCTTCCCGTTGCGCAATCCATACAGACTCTTTTGACTCTTTGATCGTATGATTGATATATGCTGAAAGGTTACGGCTTACATCAAGCATTTGTCGAATAGCTACGCCTCGTTTCACAATAAAGCTATTATTTAGTCTGACAAATGTTCTGATCCAAGGACGAATCAACAAATTATCACCGATCGCTACTTGAGTGGCCCCATATCCAAGATCCATCAGCATCACGTTCAAGAAGGAGGCATCCAGTACAATATCCCTATGATTAGAGATAAATGTACAAGCGGGCCGTCCTTGTGGCAAACGGCTACGACCTGAAACGGTAAGAGAGAATGTAGTCTTCTTGGCTACAGTCATCACGGCATCGTAACTTAAGGTAGACTTGAATTGCTCGATCGTCTTGCACGTGCGCATGGCAGCGGCAAACTGATCCCAATCCAAATTAGGCTTTATATAATTTAGTGCCCTTCTGAATTCATCGGAAGCCAGTAGCTCTTCAATGGCTAACGGAACTTCATCCGCGTTTAACGGACGAATATCGTCAAAATTTGGAGAAACTGTTTCTTTATCCATGTTTATTTATTTAACTCATTTTCAATAATATCACCCAAGACATCCGTAATATTCAATCCAGCGGCCCGTACTTGCTGCGGGATAAAACTGGTTGCCGTCATGCCCGGTGTCGTATTTATCTCCAACAAATATGGGTGTCCATCTGAGGGGATGATATAATCCACGCGAATCAACCCTTTGGCACCCAATATGTCGTATATCTTTGATGTCTCTTTCCGTATCCGTTCAGCTTGCTCTTCAGGGATACGTGCAGGGGTTATCTCTTGTACCTCTCCATTATACTTTGCGGCATAATCAAAAAATTCATTTGACGTAACCACCTCTGTTATGGGGAAGATCACCTCTTTGCCATTTACTTTATAGCAGCCACAGGTCACTTCCGTTCCGGAAATAAAACTTTCGATGACTACCTCTTTGCCCTCTCCGAAAGCCTTATCGACGGCCGGTTTCAACTGATCTTGACTTTTCACTTTCGTTACGCCAAAACTGCTACCGCCATCATTCGGTTTGACAAACAGAGGCAATCCCAATCGAGTTATTACCTGCTCAACATCTATTGCTTCATTTTTGAACAAGTGAATGGAATCAGCAATACGGATACCAAAATCATTCAGATAATGGTTGCATACATATTTATTAAATGTAATACCACTTACCAACGCACTGCATGAAGAATAGGGCAACCCGATCATATCGAAATAACCTTGCAAGCGTCCATCCTCCCCGGGAGTACCATGGATGGTGATGTAGGCAAAATCTATTTTCACCTTTTCGCCATTCAGAATAAAGCTGAAATCATTCTTGTCGATAGGTATCAGCGTTCCATCCGGTTGCTCAATGCCCCATTCATCTCGTTTTACGAGTGCAATATATAAATTATATTTGTTTTTATCAAGAAATGAATAGATTCCTTGCGCACTTTTTAATGAAACCTTGTATTCAGAGGAGTAACCTCCTGCTACAATGGCAATATTCTTCTTCATAACTTTCACCCTTCCAATTCTTTAGTCGTTGCATAGGTACGCCACCGTTCTACAAGCTGCTGCATATCGTCCGGCATCTCGGAATCAAAGAACAATTCTTTGCCGGTTGTCGGATGAACGAATCCCAATGTTTTGGCGTGCAAAGCTTGTCGTGGACATGTAGCGAAACAATTCTGCACAAATTGTTTGTATTTTGTAAATGTTGTTCCTTTCAATATTTCATGGCCTCCATACCGCTCGTCGTTGAACAATGTATGGCCGATATGCTTCATATGAACACGGATCTGATGCGTTCTTCCTGTCTCCAAACGACATTCGACCAATGTCACATAGCCCAAGCGTTCCAACACGCGATAATGGGTCACGGCATATTTTCCTTGGGAACCATCAGGAAAGACAGTCATTTGCAGTCGATCTTTCGGGCTGCGACCGATATTCCCTACCACTGTTCCCTCATCTTCTTGAAACTGCCCCCAGACGACTGCCCGATAGCAGCGTTTGGTAGTATGGTGAAAAAACTGTAATCCCAAATGGCTTTTCGCTTCAGGCGTCTTGGCTATCACCAATAATCCCGATGTATCTTTGTCTATTCGATGCACCAATCCCAAGCGAGGATCCGACGGATCGAAATGTTGTTCGTTTCTGAGGTAATAAGCAATCGCATTCAGCATCGTTCCCGAATAGTTGCCATGCCCGGGGTGCACCACCATACCGGCCGGTTTGTTGATCACCATCAGATCGGCATCTTCATACACCACATTCAGAGGAATGTCCTGCGGAATGATTTCCGTCTCGCGCCGTGGACGATCCATTACGATCTGCACGACATCGAACGGCTTCACCCGATAGTTGCTCTTTACCGATGTACCATTTACACGGATACATCCTGCCTCGGCAGCCAATTGTATACGGTTGCGGGTGGCACCTACGATGCGCGCCACCAAAAACTTGTCTACACGCAACAAAGATTGCCCTTTGTCGGCCACCACTTTAAAATGCTCGTATAACCCAGGCGAAATTTCAGGGGAGACGATGACCGCAGCCGATTCGTCATCATCCATCAGAAAATCGTCTGCTTGTTCATCTTCTATTTCGTCTAAAAAGTCTGCCATAGCTTAAAACCATTTTTCTTCTTCACTATCCAACGACTCTACCGGTGCCTGATCGAATTGCTGCGGTATGGAATCAAGCATCTCCTCATCGCTGGTTACGATCAACACCAAATGAGCGCTCAGCGGAACCTGTTGCCCTTTTTGCAGCACATTCCCGTTATATTCAACGGCCTTGGCCAAGTCTTTATAATCGCCGGGCACATATTTTACTTCAACAGATGTGAATCCCAACGACGTGAGCAACGCATTGGCCTGACGATAAGAGAGATCCTCTACTTCAGGGATCACCCCCATCTGCGAGGTTTTCGCATTGATGGTCACAAAGACGACACGTCCTTGCTTTACTTTCGAGCCGGCCGATGGAACGATCTCCACGATGGCCCCCGGTGCGACCTCTTTCGAAAAGACCGAATCGATGATATTATAGTGGATTCCTTTGGATTCAAAGAAGGGGGCAGCCTTTTCCATTGTCAACCCTTTCACATCGGGCACGACCACCGCTTCATTGTGACGGGTGTACGAATTCAGCCACACCAATGTGCCGTAGATCAATCCGACAATGATCAAGATCGCCAATAGCAGACTCAAGACGAACGGATTCTTTATTATTTTCACTAACCTACTGTTCATAATCATCATTATTTGATAGAGTGTTCAAAGGTAGGTATAAAAACAAAGAAAGTAAAGGCTTTTCGAAAAAAACCTCTACTTCCTTTATCTGTTCTTAACAAAACGGGGATTATCCGTTGTATTCGTCAGAAACTGTCAATTTAGCTCTGCCTTTTGCGCGGCGAGCTGCCAATACGCGACGACCGTTAGCTGTTTGCATTCTTGAACGGAATCCGTGTTTGTTCTTTCTTTTTCTGTTAGACGGTTGGAATGTTCTTTTCATCTTTCTATTTTATTTATTATTATTCTTATTTGCATACTTATTCGGGCTGCAAAGATAGCTTCTTTTTTTTAACCTGCAAAATTATTCGTTTTTTTTACTCGATTCGAAAGCTATTTTTTCGAAATACAAACCTTTCGATCGCTGATAGCCGGCTCTAATTCCACAAAAACAGACCATCAGAAGATGCCCCCTTTATAGAGGTTATCGAAATTCGAATGCTTTCCTTCCACCAATTTCGCCTCCTCCCCTTCCGGATTCAGCTCCATCGATTTCTTCAGATCATCGAAAGCGCCTTGCTTGTCGCCTTTCAGATTCTTCGCCCGTCCACGTTCTGCATAAGCCTTGGCAAAGTCCGGGTTTTCTTCTATCACTACGTCAAAGAACGCTATGGCTTCGTCCGGTTTGTTTTGAGCCATCAACAGATCGCCCTGCAGCAAGACCGCCTCCTGATTGAATGGATTCAGCTCCAGCACCTTCTTGAAATCGCTGTCGGCCTCTTCCACCTTGCCCATGACGGCATGAATACGTCCCCGCAACAGATAAGCCAGCTCCTCCTCCGGATTCAGCTCAACCACCTTTTGCACATCCTCGAGTGCCTCCGACGGTTGATTCATCAGCAGCAATATTTCCGCACGCAGCTGATAGGCATCTGCAAAATCATCCTTGAGCGAGATGGCCTTCGTCAAGTCGGCAATCATTCCCAACGCATCGTTGGTTGTCCGCTTTGCCTTGGCTCTGAGAAAATAGGCCAAAGGATTCTCCGGTGCCAGTTCAATCATCCGATTGCTGTCTGCCAAAGCATCTGCATCACGATCCATCATAAACAAGACATGGATACGCGTCTGAAGCGGCTCCACTTCGTCCGGTTTCAGTTCCACCATCTTGTCTAACTGCTCCAAAGCCTCTTCCAATTCGTTCGAAGCCATGTAAGCCATCATCAGATACGATCTTGTTTCGTAGTCCTCATGAATATTGAGTGCCTCGTTGAAGCAACGGATCGCATAGGGCAACTTATTGATTCGTTGCGCCCGCACGCCGTCAAACTTCAGTATACCAAAGTTTTTCTCTTTATCTTTTTCGATCTCCTCCGCCGTCGGTTCCTCTTTCGGGCCGGAAGAGAAGAGCGATTTAAAAAAGTTTCCCATTTATGTTTTGTATTTCGTTCGCCACAAATTTACAAAAAATCGTTCATCCACAAAAGAGGCAAAGCGCATAATCGCACATGAATCTTTTGCTTAAGCCTCCAAAAACATTCATTTATTCTTTGTGGCCGTTTGCTTTATACAATTTCTTCACGGCATTCTCCAACGACTCGGTCGGCTCGATGATGTTATACTCCTTCCAAAACGCTTCGTCTGCCCAATATTCGGAAGCCAGATCATACAGCACTTGTCGCGGCTTGAAGGCATTCTTACGTAAAATCACCCGCTCGGGGTTGGCCTCATGTTCTACCACCACCATCTCCGTGCGAGCAGTATACGACGAAGAGAACAGCCTCCGTTTCCAGTCACACTTGAAACGGATCTCATTGCCGATATAGTTCAGATAAGCCACATCTCCCTGCTGCCGGTAGGTGATCAGAAACGACAACTCCAACGGACGGAAGCGCAACCCCAAGGGCTTCTTGTAGAGAATCGCCGCTACCGCCTTCTCTCTATCCGAAAGATCGAGTGAAAACTCCGCCCGCGTGAATGTATGTCGCTCACTGTCAATATAGAGTTTGCCGACAAAAAGCGCATAATCCAAGTGCACCCGCGGCTTGAAGCGGATCACATACTGCATCCGGTTGTCCAACATCGCCAACCCCTCTTGCCCGAACGAATAGTAATCCATTGTTTTCTCATCAAACAGCGCCTCGCCATTTTTCACGAAGTCCATCGTCGCCGCCAAGGTGGGTCCGCCCACCACCTTGATAGCCAACGTGTCGCTCGCCTTCTGACTCAGCAACCGTCTTGCTTTCTTCACCTCCACCTTGTCGTGATTGACCGAGCGCGGTGTGGCATAGGAGGTTTTGTATACATCCATCATCGCCTCCGACACCCCTATATAGCGATGCCCTTTCTGAACCGTTTCTCGATAAAACACCCCGAGCATATTCTCCTCTTTCGGATAGTTCGCCGAAATTTTAGATAAAGCTTCCTCGACAAGATAGCGCGCTTCGCCTCCATAGACAACCACTTCTTTCAAGTAATGGGCCGCCGGCTTCAGGAAAAGCGTCACGTTTTTATCCGTCAATGCCGTAGGCTCAACCGTATAGTGAGTATTAGTATAGCCCATGTGTGCCAATTCGAGACGAATAGTTGTCTGCCGGCGGGGAATCTTCAGCGAGAAAAATCCTTCGGCATTGGTAACGGTTCCGATCGAAGTGCCCGCCAACGAGACAGAAACATTCTCCAACCGCTTGTGCGTCTCTTTGTCGCGCACCGTACCCGTGATGACCTGTTCAAGACCGGCCTTCCATTGCACTTCGGCTTCGGGCGAACCATTATTCGGTGTGGTGGGCAACTCTTGCGCCCATGCCGCACCCGAAAGAGCTATCATACAAATGATTATCCTGACGATTCTTTTCATAACAAGGCGTTTTTAAAGGTTATTATTGGTGTTCCAAAGGAGTTGCTTGAAAGGAAAGCCAACGCTCCCCCATCCACTTATTCTCCTTCTGACAAATATAGGGAAAAGAATCGAATTTTCCAATGCTTCACCCCAAAAATCCAACATAAAAACAATTGGAAAAGAAGCACTTGAGAAGGGTCGGAAAAACACCTGTATTTTCGTCGAAAAACATGGATGTTTTGAATTAAAAACACCTATGTTTTGAAAGAAAAACCCCGATGTTTTGAAACATTGCTGTCTGGTAAAAATAAATTATATATTGATAATGTACTGATAGACTTTAAGAAGTGGCTGTTCGCATTAGCGCTGCCATTTCATGGCATCGAGTGTAACCTTCTTTTGGCTTGGCCCAAAAGAAGCAAAAGGCCAGGGCTACGCTTTTGACCTACTCCGAACGCTACCTCGCTGTGCGCGTCGCAAGCCGTTCACTGGGGTAGATTTTTTCTCGCCATGACAAAGGTCAAGCAAGCTTGCCTTTGTTCATTTGGCTTAACGAAAAAATTCACTTCGCTCGACTCGTGCAACGCTCCGGCCGCTCGGCACGCGTTCTCCGCTTGACGGTC
>CAVJQR010000114.1:0-9049 GCA_963651605.1 Agathobaculum sp. | reverse complement strand
AAACGGAACCGTCAAATCACTACAAATTGGGATTTTTCGCCCGGCCCATCCCTATTTGTAGGTATCCCTTTCCGGCCGTTTTTGTTTTGCCTTCTTAAAAATGTATAAATTGGGGAAACGTTTTCCAAAATCGATAATTTCATCGTACTTTTGTACTTCATATTTAGCTATTGAACACGTGTTATGGATACAGAGAAAAAGGAGACAAAAGAGATCAATAAGTTGTCATTGCTTATTGTCGTAGTCATTGTGTTGGCCCTCGGCATCGGCGGAAGCCTCTATTACATCTTCCACCAGCAGAAGGAGATGGAGGCCTTGAGCCAGTCTTTCGACCTTGAAAAAGAGATGATGGCCGACGATTTGAACGAATTGTCGTTACAATATGAAGGATACAAGTTCAGTGTGAGCAACGACTCCCTCGTCGCTTTGCTCTCGACCGAGCAAGCCAAGGTGCAACGCCTTATGGAAGAGCTCCGCACGGTCAAGTCGACCAACGCCAAAGAGATCGCCCGACTGAAGAAAGAGCTCTCCACCCTGCGCAAGATCATGCGCAACTATGTGGTACAGATCGACTCCCTCAATCGTGCCAATGAGCAGCTGAAGGTCGAGAAGAACGAAGCAGTCAAGAAATACAACCAGGTATCCTCGACAGCCGCTACCCTGAAAAAGGAGAAAGAGAAACTGACCGAGCGCGTCACCTTGGCCAGCAAACTCGATGCCACCGGCATCACTGTCACGCCGGTCAACTCACGCGGCAAGGTGGCCAAGCGCATCAAGAAGATGGAACAACTGGTGGTTAACTTCAAAATATCGAAGAATGTAACGGCACCCTCCGGCGAGAAAGTCATCTATGTCCGCATCATGCGCCCGGACGATGATATCCTCCTCAAGAGCCGTGGCGATGTCTTCACCTACGAAGGCAAGGAGATCACCTATTCCATGAAGAAGACGATCGAGTATGAAGGCGAAGAGGTGGCCGTAACCATGTATTGGAACATCGAAGAGTACCTCTCGGCCGGAACCTACCGTGTCGATATCTTTGCCGACGGCAACCTGATCGGTAAGAAATCATTCACCCTCGAAGAGTAAAACCCAACCGAAGATGAACACCCTGCAACCCACCCCTTTCGACCGGCTGAGGGCATCGCTCTCGGCCGAGTTGGCCGACGATCCCCATTTTTGGGCCGATCTGCAAGAGTCGGCCACGGTTCTCACTATCCGCAAAGGGGAGACGTTGCTGCACGTGGGTGAGCTCTGCTCGTGCGCATACTTCATCAATAAAGGGCTGTTGGTGAATCTTTTCATCACCGAGAAGGGCAACGAGTGCGTCACCAGCTTCGCCTCCGACTATCAATATCCCTTTCTTTCGGGTATCAGCTACATCACCCAAAAACCGTCCGACTTCGAGATCCGGGCCTTGGAAGAGAGCGAACTGATCTGCATCTCGAAAGAAAGCATCGAAGGGTTGTCGAAGCGCTACCCCGCTTTTCTGGTCTATTATACCCATATTCTGCAATTGCTCATTGCCAAGCAGCAGACGCTTTTCGCCGTGTTGCAATCCTATACGGCCGAAGAGTTCATCGAATACCTCTATTCCGACCATCCCTGGATCATCAATCGGGTGCCCGACAAGTACATTGCCCATTTCATGAGCATCAGCACCTCGTGGTTCTGCAAGCTGAAGAAGCGCATCGTGAAGAAATCATGAGGCGTATCGCTCGGCAAGGAGTGGGAGACCGGAAAAAACGATGCCGAACGATTTATATAAAGCTGCCGCTGTTTTTGAAATTAAATTTCCTATTTTTGTGCAATGAATGAATGGAATGGGTAGTGTATGGAATCAAGCTTTTTAACCAACTATACGGAGAAATCTTTTTTGTCAACCCTACAGGAGAACTTGCGCCGCTGCAAAAGCTTCTGCTTCTCGGTCAGTTTTATCAAGAAAGCCGGATTGGTGTTACTGTCGAATGATATCCGAGCGGCCGTAGAGCGCGGGGCAAAGGGCCGGCTCATCACGTCCACCTATCAGAACTTCACCGACGTGGAATCGCTCCGCTTCTTCTTTCATCTTACCCAGTCGACTCCCGATTTCGAATGCCACTTGGAGGACGAGTGTTTCCATGACGCAAAAAACTACTCCACCAACGGATTTCATTCGAAAGGGTATATCTTCGGAATGGAGGAGGGTGTGGAGATGGTCGTGGGCTCTTCCAACATTACCCGCTACGCCTTGCTCAAGAATATCGAATGGGATCTGGTGGTTCGGTGCCGCCCTGACGACAATACCTATCTCGATGCCATGCAGGAATTTGAGTATCTGTGGAGTAAAACCTACGAACTCACGCAAGAGAGGATACAGGCATACGCCATGAAGATAAACTTTGCCATCGAGCGGTGGGACATGGACTACGACCGCGCCGAGGGAAACGTGAAGCCCAACTACATGCAACGCCGGGCCCTGCGCGAGCTGAACCGCTATCGTGCCATCGGACAAAGCCGCGCCCTTGTCATTTCTGCTACCGGTTCCGGCAAGACCTATTTGGCGGCTTTCGATGCATTGAACTTCTATCCGGACCGCTTGCTCTACATCGTGCACGAAGGTTCTATCCTGAAAAAGTCGCTCGAGACGTTCCAAAAGGTGTTTGGCGGGGCAAAAAGCTGCGGACTCTACACGGGTGAAGCCAAAGAGACCGGGGCAGATTTTCTGTTTTCCACCAACACTTCGATGTGCCGCTCGCTCGAGCTTTTCCGAAAAGATGAGTTTGATTACATCGTCATCGACGAGTGCCATCACGCCGTGGCCTCTACCTACAAACAGATCATCGACTATTTCGAGCCCGAATTTCTGCTAGGACTGACGGCAACGGAGAATCGTATGGACAACCGGGACGTCGTGGGGCTCTTCGGCAATAATATCCCTTACGAGCTGCGGTTGCGAGATGCCATCATCAACGACCTCATCGTCCCTTTCCACTACTTCGGGATTCGAGACGAACTGGTGGACTATGGACTGACAGCCTCGGGCGAGCGCCGACTCATCGCCCAGATGTCCATGCCCGAAAACTGCGAGTTCATCCATCAACAGATAGAGCTGCACCGCATGGAGGGGCAGAAGCTGAAGGCATTGGCTTTCTGCCGAAATATCCAACACGCCCGAATGATGGCCGACAATCTGCAAGATTATTACCACACGGCCTTCCTCAGTGGCAAGAACAAGACGGGCGAACGTATCCGGGCCTACAACGATTTGCAGGACGAAAGCAAGGAGCTGGAGATACTCTTTGCGGTCGATATCCTGAATGAGGGCGTGGATATTCCCGGGGTCAACATGGTGCTTTTCCTGCGCCCCACGGAATCGAGTACCATCTTCTTGCAACAGTTGGGGCGCGGTCTTCGAAAATATACCAACAAACCCTATGTCACCATCCTCGACTTTATCGGCAACAGCTATAAACGGAGCGTCAACATTGCTGTGGCTTTGGGCTCCCTTTCGCGAAATTCCATTCTGGAAAAGAAGCTGATGAAGTATATGGTGAAGACCGACTTCGAATCTCTGGGCCTGAAAGAGTACGGCGTGGAGATCCATATCGACGACCTCTCGAAAGAAGAGATCATGGATAAGATCGAGAACGAGAACTTCAATCGTATCAATTACCTGAAGATGGATTACCAAAACTTCAAGGCTTATCTGAAAACGCCCTCGTATCCTTCCCATATGGACTACATGAACAGCGACTATGCCCCCAATCTTTTGAAATTTATGAAGATAAAGATCGACGGCAAGAAAACGAACTCATACTACGGCTTTCTGAAAGGAATAGATGAGGAGTCGCTTCCCCTCTTCTCCGATGAGCAAACGGTTTGCATCGACTATCTCTCCGGTCTCTTGCCGTTGGTGAGAGAACATGAATACGTGGTGGTGCGCAGCCTGTTGGAAGGTGTGACCGCCCTCTCTGCCATTTCCCGAATAGTAGAGACGGAGGTGCGGAACTGCCGGCCGGAACAGTTGGAGCACGCCTTGCGATTCTTGGAAGATGGGGGCGCCATCGAAATAGGGAACGGCCGGGTCGCTCTTAAAGGGGAGAGCGAACAGGAGTATGAAGATTATCTGAAAGACCTGCTCGATTACGGACTGACCCAGTATCGGGCAAAATATTCGGAGACAGATGATGACTTCTTGCTCTGGCAGGATTATCGCCAGGATCAGGTGCTTCTGAAAATATTGGACAATCCGAAACACAACCAATACGGCACCTATTACAAAAACGGTAACATGTATGTGTTTGCGGGCTTGAAGAAAGATGCTTCCGTTCATGAGCACCTGAACTACAAAGACAAGTTTCTGGCACCCGACGTGTTCCAATGGGAGAGCATCGCCCATATCAGGGAAAAGGAAGAGGCCCTGCAGCAATCCGCGAAAAAAGTATTCGTGTTCGTGCGTAAGGTAAGTGTCGAAAATGGTGTAACTTTGCCCTATACCTACATCGGAACGGGGCATTTGGAGAATCCCCGCAAGCACGAGACGGCCAATGGCTCTATCCTGTATGACATTCATATGGATGTGCCTTTGACGGAAGAGTTGCAGGACGATTTTAAATGGATGGAATAGAACTGACAAAAGAAGATGAAACATTATAAAGTGGTGGCGGCAGTGGTGGCCCAAGGCGGCCGGTTTCTCTGCATGCAGAAAGGAAAAACGAAATTTGCGTATACCAGTTACAAATGGGAGTTTCCCGGCGGAAAGATCGAACCCGGAGAAACACCGAAGGATGCCTTGAGAAGAGAACTGCAAGAGGAGATGGATTACCCCGTGGAGGTGGGAGAGAAGATCGTGACAGTCCGCCACGACTATCCCGACTTCAGCATTACCTTAGAGGCTTTCCTCTGCCAACCCTTGAAAGAGGTCTTTCGGTTGAAGGAACATATCGGCTGTAAATGGCTCGAAAAATCGCAACTGCCGGAACTGGATTGGGCCGCCGCAGATCTGGATATTGTCGAACATTTAGTAAAATAGACCCCATGATCCGATACCACTGTTTGCACCCGTTGCCCCTTTCCCCTTTTCTGTTTTTTCAGCTCATGGGTGGAATATTGGACCATAATGGAATATTCTATGTGTAAAAATTGTATATTTGAAAGGGATTCAGACCGGATCATTAAGAAGATGAAAGAGAATATGGAAAACGAAAAATCGCATTCGGACAATGAAAACAAGGCACTCACAAACGGAGAGCCTTTGAGAAATCGGCTGTTGAGCGTGGCTATTGGCGACATTGCCGGCATGCCTTACGAGTTTGACGGTTGCACGAAAGATTACGGCAAGGTGGACCTTCTGCGTGCGGACGGCAGTTATACCGACGACACCGTCTGCACCTTTGCTTGTGCGGAGGCTTTGTTGCACCGGACGGACATGGCAACAAGCTTGTGGAACAGGGGCCGTGCCGACTTCGACCGTGGGTTCGGTGGCCGTTATGCACAGTGGCTCAAGGCCCCCGAAATAGCACCGTCTTACCACTCATACGGCAATGGCAGCGCCATGCGTTGCTCGGCAGCCGGCTTCATGGCCCAAAGCAAAGAGGAGTGTATTGAGCTGGCTACCCTGACAGCCCTGCCGACACACGACCATCCCGAGGGCATCAAGGGGGCGGTGGCTACGGCCCTGGCTATCTTTTATGCCCTGCAAGGAGAGGGGAAGGCGTTCATCCGCAAAAGTGTTCTCGACGAATATTACCCCGACTGGAGCCGGAAAACATACGGGGAGATTCGGCCGGACTACTTTTTCGACGTGACATGCCAACGCACGGTGCCCGCCGCCCTGATCTGTTTCCTCGAAAGCAGCGATTATGTAGATTGCCTGAAACTGGCCATTGCCCTCGGGGGAGATGCCGACACCCTGGCGGCTATTGCCGGACCGATGGCCTATGCCTATTATAAAGAGATGCCCGAAAACCTTGTGGATAATGCAAAAAAGAAATTGCCGCAGTGGATGCTCTGCCTCAACGATGCGTTTGACCGTTATTGCAATGGCCGTTGAACGCCCGCAAGATAGCCGCCGTTGAATGCAATCGATGGCGGGTTCGCCCTGAAAAAGAGTGCAATGAGAAGACGGTTTCCGACTTGTTTGGGACTGTTCATTCGGGGGCGAACGGCAGTTTCATGCCGAACAAACTGCAGTTTCATGCCGAGCAACTTTTGCAGAATATCCGAGCGGCTTGTGGGCAATGGCGTTATTTCAGCGGAAAAGTTGCCGACCGGTAGCGCTGTGGCTGCTTTCGAGGTTCAACAAAATCCTTTTGGCTTCCAATCCTCCGGCAAAGCCCGTCAGCGAACGATTGGAGCCGATGACGCGGTGGCACGGTATGACGATGCTGAGCCCGTTGGCTCCGATGGCCTGTGCCACGGCCCGGATCCCATCGAGGTTGCCCACACGCCGCGCTATTTCCTTGTAGCTTCTTGTCTCGCCGTAGGGAATTTCGAGCAAAGCCTCCCACACCCGCCTCTGAAAGTCGGTGCCTACGGGACGAAGCGGGAGGTCGAATGCCTTGCGCCTGCCGGCAAAATATTCGTCCAGCTGCCTCATTGTCTGCGTCAGAACAGCCGACGGAGCCGTACAAAACTCCGCCTGCAGCAGTCGGCCGAGGCGACGTTGGTTGCGTTCGGCACACGGTTTTCCGCTCCAGTCGCAGAGGCATAGCTCCTCATCAGCCGAAGCCAGGAGCAGTTCTCCGCAAGGGGAGTCGTAATGTTGCATGCAGACAAGCCGTTTCTGCGGATGATCAATCGTTGGCATCTTTCTTGTTTCTATGGGTGTTGCCCACAAAAATACCAAAATCTCCCCCAAAAAGCTATTGCCGAAGAGGAAAAAAGATATACAATAACCCCTACATCTCATACAATGCGCCGCCGGACATTCTGTTGTTCGGGATGTTTCGCCTTACCTTTGTGTTGTCAATCAGAGAAATAGAAACCAACTTTTCTTACAACAAGGCGGTTGGTATGGAAGAAGAAGGTGTAATTTTACAAATAAGATAAAAATGGAAAGATCGGAAGAAGAAGTAAAAGGAGAAAATGGATGCGCTCGGGATGGAATTATGAACTGTCCGACCGGCAACGAGGGACGGGAAAATGTCGGCCACGACACGGTTGGAAGATTCCTTGCACCCCATAGGCTGACGTATGATCAAGCCCTCGCAGAAGTAAGAAACGGCAAGAAGGAGACCCACTGGATGTGGTGGATATTTCCGCAAATGCGGGGCCTTGGGAAATCGGAACGTTCGCAGTTCTATGGAATAAGGGATAGAAACGAGGCGCATCTGTACCTCACTCATCCCCTTCTTGGGAAGCATCTGCGCGAAATTACGCAACTGGTTCTTGAGAGTGACAAAACGCCATTCGGGATTTTCGGGAATGATGTAATCAAATTCCGCTCGTGCATGCTGTTGTTTGCCTCCATCGAACAGGAACCGAGTCAGAACATATTCAAAAAGGTCTTGGAAATATATAATTGGCATTAACGAACTTGTAACGAAACGACTGATTTATGGTGAATGAAAATAGTAGGGGGGCTGCCTTACAATTGTTGGCTTGATGCTATTCGCCCTTGCAGTTTGGCTTTTGACAACAGGCATTACGCTTCCTTTGCGGGGGAAGGATTGGTCTCCGTTTCGGTTATAGCTCGGAAAAAAGAGGGATAAAATGCAGAAATACAAAATGAAAATCGTGCTCTATATGGCGATATCGGCACTGCTCGTCGTTGCCGCTTTACTGTTCGGATGCAATTACCTTGTCTGCAGCAATGCTGAGGGCAAGCTATATGACGACATCGCTTCTACCCCTGAAGCCGAGGTCGGGCTGCTGTTGGGCACAGCGCCCCGGACGCGCATCGGCCGCCGCCCCAATCTCTTCTTCAAGTATAGGATAGATGCCGCCGAGGCCTTGTACAAATCCGGTAAAATAAAAACCATTCTCATCAGTGGCGACGAGAATAGTCTGGACGGCATCAACGAAGCGACCTGCATGCGGGACAGTCTGGTGGCAAGAGGGATTCCCGCCTCCGCCACCCTGCTCGACGGAAAAGGTCTCCGTACACTCGACGCCGTCGTGCGCGCAACCGACCTCTATGGCCTGCACGGTTACCTTGTCATATCGCAGAAGTTCCACAACGAACGTGCCCTTTATCTTGCCGAACATCTGGTGCCGTGCGTGCAAGATCCGGCCGGCTTCAATGCGGTTGATGTAAACACGGACGAGGCTTTTTGGACGACCTATCTCAGAGAATACTTCGCCCGGGTGAAAATGTTTTTGGACATACTATTCGGGAAGTAACCGCCATCAGATGAAAAGGTTGAGCCTCTTTTTCGAGTAATTCGTACAATATACGCATTACTTCATACAATCCCGCTTCTTTTCCTCTTGAGCTCTGAAACAAAGCATTACCTTTGACCTCGTCAAACAAAAGAAAGGAATAGTAAGATGAGTAAGAAAGTAAAAGTAATGGTGATGAAGATGTATGTTGTGGATGGTAAGAAGATGGGAAAATCGGTTTCTTTTAATCTTGATCCGGAGGAGATGGCCGATTGTTCTTCTTCGGCCATGGTGAAGAAAAGAGTATTGGATATGGTGGCCGGTGTGAGGGTCTTTTCTCCGGAAGATCTTCATGATTTGAAGTTTGACATGAAGGAATTTATGAAAGTTTGGAGATTGGAAATGAAAAAGAGGGGATAGGGGAAATGGATGGATTTGAAGGGAATTGAGAATAAATGAGAAAAAAACAGAGGTATGGGGGCACTTCGGAAAGGGGGTGTCCGCATGCCCTGAAAAATAAGAATATTGAACCTATAAAAAACAGTGAGTATGATAGTAATAAAGAACAAAAGATGTAAGCGTGAGAATATCATGAAGGAATATCCGGACGCAATTATTTTCGATGTAACATCAACAGGTGCCATGAAACAGATGTCGCCGTTCTACCCCCACGGACACATTCCCGTGCCGGGAATGGATGGTGCGTTCTCTGCCTCGGTGGAAGGAATTTGGCAAGGACTGAAGG
>CAVJQR010000113.1:0-9064 GCA_963651605.1 Agathobaculum sp. | reverse complement strand
GTACAAGGTATTGACCTCTGAATTGGAGACAAACGCTACCATTTCGCAGGTGTTGCGCCGTTATGGAGCACATATAGTGGAGGTCAACTCGGTCTTTTCTATTGTAGAAATGACAGGTATGAGCGATGATATCACGGCGCTGTCGAATGCTTTGAGTCCGTTCAAATGCGTGCTGCAGTTCGTTCGTTCGGGTAGAATTGCTGTTTCAACCAGCTGTTTCGAACGGGTAAGCGAGTATTTGGCGCATCGTATGGAGCGTTACGAACAGGAAAAGAAATAAGAAGAATATGGTCGCAGAAGAGGAAAAAGTAGGAAGTTATCCTTGTGTGGTCGAACCGTTCCACGTTGATTTTACAGGGAAGCTGACGATGAGCGTGTTGGGTAACCACTTGCTGAACTGTGCGGGCTTTCATGCTTCGGATAGAGGTTTCGGCATTGCGTCACTCAACGAGCACCATTTCACTTGGGTCCTCTCGCGGTTGGCGGTCGAGATATTTGAAATGCCCCGGCAATATGAGCACTTTACGGTGCAAACATGGGTCGAGGCTGTTTATCGTCTCTTCACCGATCGCAACTTTGCCCTCCTCAATGCCGAAGGAAAGCCTATCGGTTATGGACGCTCGGTATGGGCCATGATTGATCTTGAGTCGCGCAAGCCGGCGGATTTGCTGCAGTTGCACGGCGGAAGCATCACGGACTATATCTGTCAAAAAGAGTGTCCTATCGAAAAGCCGAGCCGTATCAAGGTGAGCGGTGCCTCTGACGTTGTGGCATATCAGACAAAATATAGTGACATAGACATTAATGGTCATGTCAATAGTATCAAGTATATCGAACATATCCTCGACTTGTTTCCGATGGAGCAATTCAAGGAAAAACAAATCCGACGCTTTGAAATGGCTTATGTAGCAGAAAGTTACTATGGCGATGAGCTGTCGTTTGTGATGGATCGTACCTCCGACAATGAATATCATGTCGAAGTCCGCAAGAATGGCACGGATATTGTTGTTCGTAGTAAGATACTGTTCGAGTAAGGAAAAAATTGGTTTAATAAACAACGGCAACCACGTGTTGCCACAAATAGTAAACAAAATGGCAATAATGAATTTTGGCGGTGTTGAAGAAAATGTAGTAACCCGCGAAGAGTTCTCTTTGGAGAAAGCAAGAGAAGTATTGAAAGACGAAGTGATCGCAGTCATCGGTTACGGTGTACAAGGTCCTGGTCAGAGTTTGAACTTGCGTGACAATGGCTTCAATGTTATCGTTGGCCAACGTCAAGGTAAGACTTATGAGAAGGCAGTCGCTGACGGTTGGGTACCGGGCGAGACATTGTTCAGCATCGAAGAGGCATGCGAAAAGGCAACTATTATTCAGGTTTTGCTTTCTGATGCTGCTCAGATCCAGTGCTGGCCAACCATTAAGAAGCACTTGACTGCAGGCAAAGCCCTCTATTTCTCTCATGGTTTTGCAATCACTTACAGCGAACGTACACATATCGTTCCTCCATCTGATGTAGATGTTATCATGATTGCTCCGAAGGGTTCGGGTACTTCTTTGCGTCGTATGTTCTTGCAGGGCCGTGGCTTGAACTCAAGCTATGCCATCTATCAGGATGCAACAGGTCGTGCTTGGGAACGTGTTATCGCTTTGGGTATCGGCGTTGGTTCAGGTTATCTGTTCGAAACTACATTCAAGAAAGAGGTTTACTCTGACTTGACTGGTGAGCGTGGTACGTTGATGGGTGCTATTCAGGGTTTGTTGTTGGCTCAGTACGAGACATTGCGTGAACATGGTCATGAACCATCTGAAGCATTCAATGAAACAGTAGAAGAGTTGACTCAGTCATTGATGCCATTGTTTGGTGAAAACGGTATGGATTGGATGTATGCCAACTGTTCAACAACTGCTCAGCGTGGTGCTTTGGATTGGATGGGCCCGTTCCACGATGCTGTCAAACCGGTATTCGAAAAATTGTATAACGAAGTAGCTTGCGGAAATGAAGCACAACGTTCTATCGATTCCAACTCTCAGCCGGACTATCGTGAGAAGTTGAACGAAGAATTGAAAGCATTGCGCGAAAGCGAAATGTGGCGTACGGGTGCAGTCGTTCGTAAATTGCGTCCTGAAAACAACTAATCTTTCTCCAACCGAGATCGATACATACAACACACATACAAGAGCATCTCTCCAATCGGAGGGGTGCTCTTTTTTACTTCTACATGAGCTTTCAATCTGTTGTTCGGCAGTTTCGAAAAAGTTTCTCGGCATAGAACTGCAGTTTATTCGGCATGAAACTCCAGTTTTCTCCCGAATGAACTGGAGTTTTATGCGGAGAAAACTCGAGTTTTCTCGGGAGAAACTTTTGGATTGTTCTGCAGGAATCAGTGCATTGATGTATACACTTCGTTTGTTTGTCGGGCAATATTATCCCAATTGTAGGGAGAGAGGTCGTAGGTTTGCTTCGGCCCGCGGGCTAACGATTGCTCTAAATGCTCTACAAAAGCCGAGGTATCGTTGAGCGGAAAATAGTTCTCGGCCGGGAGATGTACCGCCAAATTGGCAGGAATGTCGGAGGCAAGTACGCGGCAACTGAAGCTCATGGCCTCGAGAAGAGTGATAGGTAATCCCTCATGCGACGAGGGCAACACGAACAAAGCCGCATGTTGGAACAATGCCTTGAGCTTGGCCCCTTTCACGATGCCCGGCATAATGACGTTGTTTTCCCTTGCAAACTCCTTCAGCGAATAGCAATAGGTCGATTCATAGTCGGCATCGCCTGCTATGACCAATTTGTAGTTGGGGCGTTTCAGTTTGATATATGCTTCGATCAAGTGGTCAAAACGTTTCTCTTCGACGAAGCGCCCTACGGCCAAAATATATTTACCCTCTTCGATTTGCAGCTCTTGCAAGATGGAGGTATTCTCCTCGGTCGGAAATGTGGTGATGCCGTTATAGATCAGATGTACATGATTGGTACGGTTATATTTCTTCTGTAGGATATCTGTAATAACGGTCGAAATAGCGATGATGTCATCGGCCCAGTAGGCGGCGAACCGCTCTCCTAAGCGAAGAATCAGCTTCGGAAACCAACCCCATTTCTCACGATCGTAGTCGGGACCGTGGTGTGTCATCACCACTCGCAAGCCCAATATCTTGGCCAATGGCAAGGCTATCGATGGTCCAATCGCCTGTATATGCACCAAATCGGCATGTACCCGCTTCGCATACCATATCCCTTTCAGCGTATGGACGGCAGCTTCGAAGCCGGAGATGGAGGGTGCCGACAAATCCTTGAACTTCACGCCCTTGTAGGTAGTCAACCGTGGATTCTCCTTGACGAAGCCGGAGCGGCGCGTGACGATTATTTCATGGCCGTAGCGGGCAATGCGTGGAAAGAGCTCTTCGCAGTGAGTCTCTACTCCTCCTTGTATATTGGGGAAGCCTCTGAGGCCGACAACAACGATTTTCATAGGGCGTGTATTTTGTGGTTAGAACTTTTTCAAATTCCCTTGCTCAGGATCTTGCCCGACATCATACCATTTTCGGTCCAAGCAAAGCGGTTTGCCGAGCATGGAGTTGAGTTTGTTCTTCATCACCCATGCCAATGGATGACGAATATATTTCTTCATGACAGGCGATGCAGTGCCGACCATCCAACAGTTCTTCGGACATTTACGCACCATGGCCCGCACTTTCTCGGCTTGTTCGCCGGCCCAAATCTCATCGAACGATTGCACTTCGCGGATATTGCCCATGCTCTCTTTCCAATATTGCTCTTCCAATCCGTTGCAAGGATAGACATCACCGTATGGATCGACGAAGAAGTTAACCAACCCTGCCTCGCAAGGAAGCATGCGGCGGTTGCCTTCGATGTAGTTGATCAGTCCGTTGTTGAAGAAGGCCCTGAACCACGATTTGGGCGAATGCTCTTGCAACTGCAAGGCAATGAGCTTCTCGAAATTGGCTATTACCTCCTCCTTGTTCGTGATCTGATTGTCATATTTATGAAAATAGTATGAATTATGGAAGGCTGCCGTGGCAAACTCCAAATGCAACTGCTTGGCCAAATGATACAGAGAGAGCATATCGGTCGAGTTGTTGTTCGATACGGTGATGCCAAACCCTATGTCTTTGATACCCATCTCCTTCAATGTGAGGAGCGTTCGCAAGCCTTTGTCGAAGCCTCCTTGACGACCTCTCAACTCATCATTCTTTTGCGACAAGCCTTCGATGCTGATACGTATTCCGATGTTCGGAAACTTTTCGGCCAGTCGTAATATACGTTCTTCGAACCATCCTGAGGTGGAAATCACCACACGTGGCGCCTTCGTGAAGAGCACTTCAACGATCTCGTCCAAGTCTTCGCGGATAAAGGGCTCGCCGCCTGTGATATTCACAAACTTGACGTGCGGCAATATCTCCAACTCCTTGGGTTGTATCTCCTTGCTCTTCTCGGTGGGGTTCTGCCAAATGTCACACATCTTGCAACGCATCGGGCAGCGATACGTCGTAATGATGCACATGTCGGTAGGTGAAGGAACAGTATAGTTGTTATTGCTCATATATCTTGATAATTTCGTTATAGTAATTGTCGGCGGAGAAACGGGCACGCGTCTCCGTGGCAATCCTTTCGTAATTAAATGAACGGCCAAACATCTCGTTTATTTTGTCGCGCAAATCGTTTTTGTTGCCCGATTCGAACAACATGCCGTTCGAGGGTGTCTCGACCGTCTCCGGTATACCTCCGATGTTGGCACCCAATACCGGTGTGCCAAGGCATTGGGATTCGATATTAGATAAACCAAAAACTTCAAAACATTCCGAAGGAGTAACCAAAAACTTTGCTTTTTGAACAATTCTTTGTATCTCATCCCATTGTTTGAATCCTACATATTCGGAATGTTTATGGTAGGTTTCAGCGAGGTTTTTCAGAGGTCCTGTACCAACTACCACCAACTTGTAGGGGAGTGTCTCGGCCACTTCCACCAATGTCTGAATACCTTTCTCCTCGGATAGCCGACCGACATAGCAATAGTACTCCTCTTTCGATGGAATCGTTTCGATAGCAGGATATTCACGATTGGTAAAGTTGGGGATGACCTTGATTTTGTTCGCATCGAAACCACCTTTGACCATCAACTTTTTCATGCAAGAACTGGGCGCAATGTAGGTATCTGTGTTCTTTTCTATCCGCTTTTTGTTCCAATACAATGCCTCGGCATAAGCCATTAAGCTGGCAGAAAGACTATTCTTCATGCATTTTTTCGCCAAAACATTCGAGATATTGTGATCGATACAAAGTGTGCAGGGATGCCCTTTACGCAAGCAAGAGTAGGAGGGGCACACCAACTTGTAGTCGTGCAGCGTCCATACCACCTTGATCCCTTTCCGATGCGCCAATTCACCGATGAAAGGCGACAGATAAGAGTGGATATTGTTCAGGTGCAAAACATCGGGTTTGAAGGTATCTACCAATTGATTGAATTTCCTTTTCACCTCGTTTGAGGAAAAAAGGCGGTCGACTGCTTTCAGCTTTTCCGAAAGCCCTCCTCCGAAATGTACTTCGCTTGGAAAGTATGACTCCCACTCCGATGGAAAGTTTTGTGGATGTTGCATGCTGAAAAAGGCAACCGGATGCCCTTTGGCTTTGAGCAAATCCTCCAAAGCCATGGCTGCAATACAATCTCCACCGCGATTGTAGTAAAATTTATTGGCTACTATTATTCGTTTCATCTTTCTATTCTGCAAGTTTTTCGTTGGCTATTCATCGACAGTGCCAATAACATCATCATGAACAGACCGCGGTTGTGTGTAATCGTGGCGTCGCTCGTACATTCAATCAAGAAAAATAGAACGATCAGTATGTTGATGGTGAAATCTTTCATATTGGATTTGTCAAACGCCTTGACCACTTTTTTTGTCAACACTCCCCAAAAAGTAAAAAAGAGGATTGCTCCCACCACTCCAAACTGCGCAAGGGCAGGATAGTAAGTGTCCGCAATGAAATCAGGTTGCCGAGCCGTCAATCCATGCATGGCATCCATTCCATAATCATTGTAGATATGCGAATAATACTTACCCGAAGCAAAAGTTGCATAGGTTGCAAACCCTGATCCGAATGGGAAATAATCTTTGAAAATATCCGTCGAGAAATAGTATAAAGCTGCACGTGCATAGTAATCATAGGCATCGCGAGGATTGCCAATTCCTCCTTCGATGAAGTAGAAATTAATCTTGCTCCAAGCGGCTATTATTACAGCAATGGAAGCCAACGCAAAGAGGGTTGTATTCTTTTTATTTAGTTTCAATTCAAAACTATTGTTGATATAAAAAACGAGAAAGTTTGCTATTACAAAGAATCCATATATTTTTGATCGGCCGGAAAATAATCCAATAGCCAAGATAAAAAGGAATACAACTTTGTCCTTCAAGGTGTATTCGCTACAATACAAGTAGAGTAGGGCCATAATGGAGGCTGCGGTTGCCAAACGCGATTCATGGTGAAGGAGAGCATCTAAGATTGTCGATGTAAACGGAACGGTCAACCCTATACCTAACAAATAGAACGAGAAAATGATGCAAAGCAACCGTACATTGCGCTTCATGGTCTCGTTCAAGACCGGCTTGAAGGCATAGACCGTGAAGAAAGCCAAGTAGGGTTTGATCTGAATGATGAAATCGGTGATGATTCCCCCTTTCGTGTTGCAATGAATGGCAAACGAATAGACAAGGTAAAATCCAAACACACCTAATGTGATCAGGAACAGTTTGTTGAACGACCAGTTCGGTGTGTGGAAAACGTAGTAGCCATACAGCATACAAAGCCCTAACGCGCAAAGCTCGTCCACAAAGCTGAAATACTTCGTGGCGTCGTAGAATACTACCCCGAAGATGAGCGTGAAGAGAAAGATCAGATAGAATGTATTGTCAATGAACTTCTGTAGCATAGCCCCTAACGCTTATTGGTATGAAACATTTTCTATCGAAGCCCCCTTACGGGCACCGAAGTAGGTGATGTAGATCTTCTTCTCGTCCGTATCAATGCTATAGATGCTGAAGCTGTTGCTCGTTCGGCTCTCTGCTACACGTTCGATCGTTCCGAATTTGTTGTTTTGTAAGTTGGGAGTCATCGTATTGGCCAACAGCATGATTTGCTTCGGAGCATTCTCTTCGCCACAATCTACCTCGAAGGATGCCGGCGTGTGGGTATGACCGCCCATATAGCAGATAAACTCTCCCTTGGCCGTATTGAAATCGGCATTGACGGCGATCTCAGACATTGGCTTATAAGTTGATTTATATGTTTTCACCAAAGTTTTCCGTTGGATGAACGCATTGACAATGGCCGGAATCATCGTCGGGCCATACAAGTGGTAGCCACTGCTCATGTAGGTGCTGCCGTCTTTCGAATACTCTTGTAGGGGGTGATGGTTCAGGATGATCACATGGTGTTTGTCGGTCATGTTTTCCTTCAGGGCGGTATTGACCAACCAATCAATCTGCTTTTGCGTAAAACATACTGCGTTTAGCGTATTATAGTCGAAAGCCTCCTGGTCGGTATTGTCCAAACCTATGATTCTATACGTATTGCCTTGCGAATCTTTGATGTCGGCATAGTAATAGTTCTCTCCCGTAGGTTGCGAGATGGCATAGTTTTGTTTGTTGAACAACAAGCTGTGGATGTCGGACTTGCTCAGATAGCCATCTGAGCTTTCGCTCAACATGTTGGCATCATGATTGCCCGTACAGACGAAGCTTGGGATGGCATTCTTGATCGTATAGTAGTTGTTGACGAACCCTTCGTAGTAGGTGATGGCTGTGCTTTTGTCGTCGGTTGCCTTGGCATTGATAAAGTCGCCCGTGGCCACCATCGCATTGATTCGGGCCTTGTCGAGATTGGCAAACTCGACCGCTTGCTTGAGGTTTGCGGGCGATTTCGGCTGATTGTCGGCACTCGACCGTGAAATATGAGCGTCCGAGATGTGTACAATCTTGAACCTTTCTTTCTGCAGGTCGCTCTTGAAGAAGTTACTTGTACTGGATGTGCTCATCAATTCTTCCATGCAAGCCAGTGTCTCTTCTACATTTTGCGAAAAGGCAGTTTCCACCTCTTCGTTTCCTCCACAAGCAAAAAGTTGCAAGATGAAAGCAAAAAGACCTATGATCGTCGTATTATTGGGTATATTGAATTTCATTTTAATATGCATTTATGTATGCTATGCAAAAATACAACATAATTTTCAGATTCACCAATCAATCATATTGCTTTTTTGCTCTCTTCTCTATTGCACTATCCAACCCTTATTGTTACCTTTGTCAAGGTTAAATTTCCTAAGGAGAGCAATATGATGGATATCAATGAAGCAAAGAAAATTCTGACAGATTTTGAAAAGCTGAATCGCCGACGTGATCAGTTGGTCAAAATCTATAATGCCCAAAGCACAAAGGAAATTGACCAACTCTCGCGCAAACGAGTGGATGCTCTCGACAAGGTGTATGAAGCGGAAATGTTGCTGATCGACGCCGATCCCGAGTTCTACCGGCAATGGGCTGGGAGGGTTATAAGCATTCCTGACGGTTGGGATGTGAAGCAGTTTGTGGAATCCATCCGGCACCGTGAGAACGTCCTGCAGGAAGCCATGGAGGCCAGAGAGGAAGTGCAGCCGTATGGCTTTGTTGTGGACACGATGGAGATTTGCAAAACTGTTTATCCGAATCTCCACGAAGAGTCATGGCGTGCGAGCATCCGGCAACTATCCCTTCTTACAGAGGAGCAACGTAACGTCCTGTTGCAAAAGTCGGATGCCTTGATCTCCTATTATAAAATGTATGAAAAATGGGGCGAACCGGTTTGGACGATCTCCCGCAATGTGGTCAATGCAGAGTTGTATACCGCAACGGCATATCGTATCTTGTGGGTGTTGCCTCAGAAACTGCCGAGACAAGAGAAGGCTATCCACAGCATGTTGCGTGCGGTGGAGACCTGGCAAGATTTTGGCCTCAAAAGCAATCCGTTCCTCAAACTCTTCTTGGCCTCGTTCGTGATTCAGCAACAATATTATTA
>CAVJQR010000112.1:8655-9105 GCA_963651605.1 Agathobaculum sp. | reverse complement strand
ATCGGCGACATATGACCGGGGTCCAAGAAGAAACGATCGCGTCCTTCCCATAATGGATTCTCAGGATCGAAAATTAAGAACTCTGAGAACAATACATTCACGAAATCAGCGCCGCCCATAGCTCCGCCGGGATGGCCGGACTTTGCCTTTTCTACCATCGAAGCAGCCAGAATTCGGATGTTGTCGGCTGCTCGATTCATTAATAGGGAATTGTTCATATTGCCATATATTGGTTTATTTGAGTACAAAAATAGTTATAAAAACGATGCAAAGCAATTTGTTCGGCCTAATAACTTGCCGATTTAAAAAAAATTCTTGTTCGTAGCAAAGGCGGATATATTCAAAATGAGGGGTTAACAGGGTGGAGATCATTCCAAAAATTCATGCCGAACAAATGAAAAATTCATGCCGAACATTTTATAAAAAGGTCCCGAGCTTTTTTGAAAAAGC
>CAVJQR010000112.1:0-8645 GCA_963651605.1 Agathobaculum sp. | reverse complement strand
GCATGAATTTTATCGAAGCTATCGTACCCATAAAAAAAGCGCCGTTCGGCAAGTATTCCACTCACCGATTGGCGCCTTTTTTAGTTGGCAACTATATCGTCAATCTTACTCTACACGGCGAGAACCGTCGCTGATGACAACGTCATACAACTTCGGAGCATGACCGAATTTTGCCGTGTATTTCTCGAATGCCGTCTTGACAAACGCATCGTACTTGTCGGCTTTTACCAAGTTGATAGTGCAACCGCCGAAGCCACCGCCCATCACGCGCGAACCTGTTACGCCACATTCTTTGGCAATGTCGTTGAGATAGTCGAGTTCTTCGCAGCTGACTTCGTAGAGTTTGCTCATGCCGTGGTGCGTTCCGTACATCTTTTCGCCGACTGTTTCGTAGTCGCCTTTCTCCAAAGCGTCGCAAACATCGAGCACACGCTGTACCTCTTCGATGACATACTCGGCACGCATGTAGTCTTCAGCGCTGACTTCAGCTTTTACTTCCTGCAACATTTCCATGCTGGCATCACGAAGGAATTCCACTTCCGGATGGTGTTTTTTGAGGGCTGCAACGACATTTTCGCAAGATTTGCGGCGATCGTTGTAGGCAGATGAGGCGAGTTCATGTTTCACTACCGAGTCCAACAACACCAGTTTATAACCGGCAGGTTCGGGATCGAACGGGAAATATTTGTATTCCATCGAGCGGCAGTCCAAACGAATCAAGTGACCTTTCTTGCCGAAAACAGAAGCGAACTGATCCATGATACCGCAGTTCACACCGCAATAGTTGTGTTCCGTCGACTGACCGATCTTGGCCAATTCGAATTTGTCGATCTTCAAATCGAACAAATCGTTCAGCGCAAATGCGTAAGTGCTCTCCAACGCTGCAGAAGATGACATGCCGGCTCCCAATGGAACGTCGCCGGAGAAGGTCGTGTCGAAACCATGGATTTCGCCGCCGCGCTTGATGATCTCACGACAAACGCCGAAGATGTAGCGAGCCCAGCTTGCTTTTGGTGCGTCTTCTTCGTTCAGTCCGAATTCGGCATAGTCGTCCAAGTCGATTGAATAAGCGTGAACTGTGTCTGTTCCGTTCAGTTTGATTTCTGCCAACATGCCCTTGTCGATGGCGCCCGGAAATACGAAACCGCCATTGTAGTCGGTATGTTCACCAATCAAATTGATACGGCCCGGAGAAGTATAAAACGAACCTGTTGTATGGAATAACTCTTCAAATTTTTTGCTAACTTTTTCTTTCATGTCTTTAGATTTGATGATTATATATAAATGAAAAGGTAGCCTGGCGAGGCTCTACCCTACCGGACTACCTATATTTGTGATTCAATTATTGTTTCGTGCTTGGTTTGCTACCGATCAATGCATAGAACAAGATGTAAGCAGCACATGCCAATGGAACGAAGTAGCTGATCAAATAGTTGCCTGTTGCATCAGCTACAGCAGCCTGGATGGCAACCATAACGGCGCAACCGAATACCATTGTCATGAAGATACCCGAAGCAGCCGCAGTGTATTTGCCCAATCCTTCAACAGCCATGTTGAAGATACCACCCCACATAACGGAAGTGCAGAGACCAACACAGATGAAAGCGGCAACACCAATCGGAACTTCTTTCCAAGTCAAGGTGAGAGCTGCCCAGTCAACACCCGGAACATTTACTTTCCATTCGGTCGGAGCGAAGATACCGAACGCCAACAAAATGATAGCGGCAGTGGCCACTGTGCTGACCATTGCGCGGCTTGATACCTTACCGCCGATAGAACCACCGACTGTACGGCCGATGAACATGGCAAACCAATAAACGGCTGCGATCAGTGATGCAACACCGGCAGGAATGCCAGCGTCAGAAATCAAGTATTTGATCATGTATGTCGGAGTACCAACCTCCACGCTCATGTACAAGAAAATGGCCAAAGCGCCCAAAGAGAAGTGACGGTAGCTCAAAGCGCCCTTGATCAACTCCATCTTTACCGGTTCCTGTTCCGGCTCTTCGATCTTGGTCATCATCAAAACGATGAAGGCAACCACGAAAATAGCCAAGGCAATATACATGGCAGGAGCCGCATCAACGATAGCAGTCTCTTTTGTTACTTCGCCGATCAAGGCACCCAAAATGATATAAACCGCTACGGCTGCCGCACTATTGAAGGCACCACCGATCTGAATCAACTGGTTACCGGTATTACCGCCGCCGCCCAAAACGTTCAACAACGGGTTGACTACGGTGTTCAACATACACATACAGAAACCACTGACGAAGGCGCCGAGCAAGTAGATCCACATGCTGCCGATAGTACCTGAAAGCAACTCCAGCAACATACCGACGATACCGACGATCAACGCCAAGAGGGCTGTTTTCTTGTAACCGAACTTCACGATCAACATACCGGAAGGAATACCCATTACCAAGTAAGCGATGAAGTTGGCGTAGTTACCGATTTGTGATTGAAGCTCTGATGCTTTGAATTGATTTTCAACGATGACTGCCATCGGTGAGCAAAGGTTTGTCACGAATGCAATCATAGCGAAGAGCGCGATCATCATGATAATCGCTGCCCATTGTTTTGATTTTTGTGCCATTAGTTTGTTTTTATGATTAAATATTTGTTTGTTCTCTATATAATATAATGTATAGTTTATTTCTCAACCGTGAATCGATAGATGGTCCGGCTCACGAACTCCTCGCTCGGACGCAGTACGACTGTCGGATATTCAGGCTTGTTCGGACTGTCGGGAAAGTGTTGTGTCTCGAGACAGAATGAGCAGCGCTCGGGATAAGGGTGCCCGTTCTTTCCGATGATCGACTCGCTCAGCCAGTTGGCCGTATAGAGTTGTACGCCCGGTTCCGTCGTATAGGTATCCATCTTGATGCCTGTTTTGGGCGAAACGGCGGTAGCGGCAAGCGTCAGACTCAAATCCGATTTGTTCAGGGCATAGCAGTGGTCGTAACCTTTGCCGAAGATCAATTGTTGGAAGGGCTCGTCGATGCGTTCGCCGATAGTATGCGGTGTAGTGAAATCCATCGGGGTTCCGGCCACGGCCTCTTTCGGTCCGTAAGGAATGGCCGTCTCGTCGGTCGGCAGATAGTGGTCGGCGTGAATCGTCAGCAGGTGATCGCCGATGTAACGGTCGCCTTCGCCCGAGAGATTGAAGTAGGAATGGTTCGTAAGGTTGACCACCGTCGGCTTCGATGTGGTGGCGTGATAATCCAAAACGATGCTGTTGTCGTCCGTCAACGTGTAGGTCACCGTGACGTTCATCTCGCCCGGATAGCCCTCTTCGCCGTCGGCTGCGCAGTAATGGAGTTCTACTTTTTGGTCGTTCACCTTCTTCATCTCCCAAACGCGGAAGTGGAATCCGCGCAAACCTCCGTGCAGACTGTTCGGACCGTTGTTGATAGCCAACTTGTCGTATACGGTTCCGTCCAGCTCGAAGCGGCCTTTCGCGATGCGGTTGGCGTAACGTCCGCAAGTAGCACCGAAAGTAGGCTCGCCCGAAGTCAGATAATCGTCGATGGAAGCATGGCCCAACACCACGTCTACCGGCTTACCGTCTCGGTCGGGCACCATCAACGACACGAGTTTGGCACCATAATTGGTGATAACTGCCTCGGCACCTGCCTTGTTGGTCATCACACATATCGAAGTATCTCTTCCGTCTACCTGTTTGCAAAACTTGCTTGCCTGCAAACCGGACTTTGTCATTTTGTCTTCCATGTGTATTATTTTTATTAAATTGAGTGTAAAGATAAAATTCTATTCAATACCACGTATCATCTTGAAATATGTTTTATAACATGTTTTTTACTTTTATTTTCTTTTCCAACCAATATGATGCTGAATATGAAACCGTTCAAACCATCCCGAAATGTACGGCAAAGCATCGGGCAAAAGAGGAGGATGGCGACCGAAAGCAAGCCGATCCCTCGTTTTTTTGTTCCTGATCATCCCAACCGATTCTCACCGCGCCTATCTGAAAAGCATCCCGGTCTTGCAAAAGTTTCTCCCGAGAAAACTGCAGTTCATTCGGGACAAAACTCGAGTTCACTCGGGAGAAAACTCGAGTTCGGTATCGAAAAAACTTTTCGGAACTCCGCATGCTTTTCGGCGTGCTTGACATCCTTTTTTCAAAAAGAATACGACTGTTTCAAATAGTCACGTTTTCTTTCGATTCACAAGATTATGTACACTATTTCCAAATTTTGCTTACAATTCATTACATTCCCCTGCCCGATCGATGAATTACTGCACACATTTTTCAAAAGTGTGCAAAATTAAGAAATGTAAAATTGACGATAAAAATAGGGAATATGACGATTATTAACGAGAAAATCGTTATCTTTGGACATCAAAAGCAAGAATCGGACGCCCCGAACGGCGGATAATTCTTGTATAGGTGTTACATATAAAATTATAAGATATGGCAAAATTCAGAGGAGCCGTTGTGGTAAATACCGAGCGTTGCAAAGGCTGCAATCTGTGTTGCGTGGCCTGTCCGGCAGATGTTCTCGAACTTCATCCGCGCGAGGTCAATAACAAAGGTTATCATTATGTATATATGAAGCAGCCGGACAACTGCATCGGTTGTGCAAGCTGTGGCATGGTTTGCCCCGACGGGTGCTTGACTGTCTATAAAGCAAGAATCGATTGATGATATGGCGGAAGATA
Source organism: Agathobaculum sp. (assembly GCA_963651605.1). Lineage (GTDB taxonomy): Bacteria > Bacteroidota > Bacteroidia > Bacteroidales > Tannerellaceae > Parabacteroides. The sequence continues at coordinate 3,962 of CAVJQR010000112.1, read as the reverse complement.
TTAAATTAATGAAAGGTAACGAGGCGATCGCACAGGCCGCCATTCGTTACGGCGTAGATGGTTACTTCGGCTACCCGATCACCCCGCAGTCGGAAGTAATGGAGACACTGATGGCCGAGCAACCATGGAAGCAGACCGGCATGGTTGTCCTGCAGGCAGAAAGCGAACTGGCCGCCATCAATATGGTATATGGCGGTGCCGGAACCGGAAAGAAGGTGATGACCTCGTCGTCAAGCCCCGGCGTCAGTTTGAAACAAGAGGGTATCTCCTACATGGCAGGTGCCGAATTGCCTTGTTTGGTGGTGAATGTCATGCGTGGCGGTCCCGGACTGGGAACGATCCAACCGAGCCAAGCCGACTATTTCCAAACCGTCAAAGGAGGTGGTCATGGCGACTACCGTCTGATAGCCCTGGCTCCCGCATCGGTTCAGGAGATGGCGGATTTCGTCGGACTGGGCTTCGATTTGGCATTCAAATACCGTAATCCGGCCATTATCTTAGCAGATGGCATCATCGGGCAGATGATGGAGAAGGTAGTACTGCCGCCTTTCCACCCGCGTCGCACCGATGCAGAGATCGACGAGCAGTGTCCTTGGGCCGCAAGAGGCCGCAAGGGGGGCCGCAAACCCAATATCATCACCTCGCTCGAGTTGGATCCGGCCGTTATGGAAGCGCGCAACCTTCATTTGCAAGCCAAATACAAAACAATCGAAGAGACGGAAGTGCGTTACGAAACATTCCAATGTGAAGACGCCGACTATCTGTTGGTTGCCTTCGGATCGTCGGCCCGTATCTGTCAGAAGGTGGTCGAACTGGCCCGCGCAGAAGGGATCCGTTTAGGGTTGTTGCGCCCGATCACGTTGTGGCCATTCCCGACGAAAGCCATCGTCCACCTCGCCGATCGGGTGAAAGGTATCCTGTCGGTCGAGCTGAATGCCGGCCAGATGGTGGAAGACATTCGCCTGGCCGTCAACGGAAAGATACCGGTAGAGCATTTCGGCCGCTTGGGAGGCATCGTCTTCACGCCCGACGAAGTGTTGGAAGCATTGAAACAGAGAATCATGAAATAGATCTATATGAAACGCGGAAGTAAAATAGATGAGATCATCACCTTGGTATTTATGCTATTGGCCATCGCCACAGTCGTCTGTCTGTTCCTGACGTCGGTCGACAGAAGTACAGCCATGGCCATTGGCGGTGTTGCCGTTGTGGTACGTATCATCCAATATATATTGCGGTTTTTTAAATGATAAAGGAAAAATGGAACTGAATGAAATCATAAAGCCAGAGAACTTGGTCTACGAAAAGCCCAAGCTGATGAACGACAACCCGATGCACTACTGCCCGGGCTGTAGCCATGGTGTGATCCACAAGTTGATAGCAGAAGTCATTGCCGAGATGGGAATGGAGGAAGAGACGATCGGCATTTCGCCCGTCGGCTGTGCCGTCTTCGCCTACAACTATTTGGATATCGATTGGGAAGAGGCGGCTCACGGTCGTGCACCGGCCATCGCTACCGCCATCAAGCGCCTGAATCCGTCGAAAATGGTATTCACCTATCAGGGCGACGGCGACCTGGCCGCTATCGGAACTGCCGAGACAATCCACGCAGCCAACCGAGGCGAGAACATCGTCATCGTGTTTGTCAACAATGCCATCTACGGCATGACCGGCGGACAAATGGCGCCTACGACGCTTGTTGGGATGAAAACCTCCACCTGTCCGTATGGTCGTGACGTGTCCCTCAATGGCTATCCGCTGAAGATTACCGACCTTTTGGCCAAGCTCGAAGGGACTTGCCTCGTGACGCGTCAGAGCGTTCAGAATGCAGCCGCCGTCCGCAAAGCCAAGAAGATGCTGCGGAAAGCGTTCGAGAACTCGATGGCCGGCAAAGGAACCTCGGTCGTGGAATTCGTTTCAACCTGTTCGTCGGGCTGGAAGATGACACCCGAAAAGGCCAACCAATGGTTGGAAGAGAACATGTTCCCCTTCTATCCGTTGGGCGACTTGAAGAATGTATAACAAAAGAACGGAAACAACAATGAAGCACGAGATTATTATAGCAGGATTCGGCGGGCAAGGTGTCTTGTCAATGGGTAAGATTTTGGCCTACTCCGGCTTGATGGAGGGAAAAGAGGTCACCTGGATGCCCTCATACGGTCCTGAGCAACGTGGCGGAACGGCCAATGTGACGGTCATCTTGAGCGACGAGCCGATCAGTTCGCCCATCTTGAATGCCTACGACATTGCCATCGTCCTGAACCAACCTTCGCTGGACCGGTTCGAGAGCAAGGTGAAGCCGGGCGGTATTCTCATCTACGACGGATACGGCATCCATACACCTATCTCCCGCAAAGACATCCGCGTCTTCCGCGTCGATGCGATGGATGCGGCCACGGAGATGGCTAACCCGAAAGCATTCAACATGCTCATTTTGGGCGGACTGCTCAAGGTCGAGCCGATGGTGCAGATAGAAAATGTCATCAAAGGATTGAAAAAATCACTCCCTGAACGGCATCATAACCTCATTCCGATGAATGAAGCGGCCATTCTGAAGGGGATGGAAATCATCCGCGAAGAGTAATTTGCAGGCAGACATCACCCATATATGACAACGGAGAAGGCGGCAAAAGCCCTCTCCGTTGCTGTTTTCTGACAGATTCCCCTGCTGAAAGTTGGCGGAACATGGGCATAACTCAAGATTTTTATGTAAGTTTGCAGCCGATGAGACGAGTACTATTTTTTCTGATATCCCTGTCTTTGACAGCAACGCTCTTCGGGCAAACCCGCCCCAAAGGCGGAAAAGGTGGCTTTTCACTGGCTAATTTGTCTGCCGGCTCCACAAAAGTGGCCGACAGTCTCCTCGTTGTGGACAGCACCGAGCTGAAGAACCGTTCACTCATTGCCTACCAACTGAACTCCTATTTGGGAGGTCTGAAAGAGGCAGACATCGATACCAGCAAACTGAATACGGTGAATCGTACGCTGATGGAAGGACGAGGCTTGGCACTCGGCTACGTGGGCAACCTCGGATCGCCCGCCCAAACGCGTATCTTCTCCGAACGAAACGAAGCGCGCGACTTCAACTTTGCCGATGCGTATGACTATTTCATCACGACTCCGCTGAATGCAAAATTCTACGACACGAAGACTCCTTTCACGGATGTGCTCTATACCACGGCCGGCGGTAGCACCAACAAAGAGGAAGAGCTGAAGGCTACCTTGTCGGTAAACTTCGGAAAGAAGATCAATATTGGAGGCGATTTCGACTATATCTACGGACGAGGATTCTACACTTCGAACGGCAACAAGCTGGTCAATTACCGTCTCTTCGGCAGTTACCGCACGGACCGCTATGAACTGAACGCCTATTTGAGCAACTTCAACTTCATCAATCATGAGAACGGCGGCCTGCGAAACGACCGCGTCTTGACGAATCCCGAAGACTATGCCGAAGGGAAAAAGGAGATGGTTGCCAAGGATTTCCCCGTAATGTACAGCAATGTCTTCAACCGCGTCAGAGGGAAACAGTATTTTTTGACGCACCGTTATAACCTCGGCTTCACCCGTACCGTCAACGAAGGTACCGATGATGAAAAAGAGCTGTTTGTACCCGTCTCGAGTATCGTCCACACGATCTTTTACGAAGACAACCAGCGTCGCTTTACCACGTCGGAGACAACCAGCATGCAGATCGACTCTCTTTTCAATAATGGTGTGCCCATGAACAACGATGATAAGCTGAATGATGTCTATAACTACTGGTCGCTGAAAAATATCGTGGGGCTCTCCTTGCGCGAAGGCTTTCAGGATTGGGCGAAGTTCGGCCTGACGGCTTTCGTCGATATCGAGAAACGCCGCTTCCGGATGCAAGCCGACAAACGGGAAGAATCCGATAGTGAGATTTTGGATGCCGACAAGGCCATCACACAGCCGACCATCGGCGGGGAGAGCATCACCAC
>CAVJQR010000111.1:735-9225 GCA_963651605.1 Agathobaculum sp. | reverse complement strand
AAAATACGACGGAATGTCCGAATCTTTTCCAGGAAAACAAGGACTCACTCCACTATGGGTGGCCGACATGGACTTCAAAACGCCGGACTTTATCATGGATGCCATCCGCAAACGCTGCGAACATCCGATCATGGGCTACACCTTCGCTGACGATGCTTACTGGAATAGCATCATCACTTGGCTGAAATATAAATACAATTGGGCTGTAAAACAGGAATGGATCACCTACATTCCGGGCATCGTGAAGGGCATCGGCTTCGTTGTACAGTGCTTCACAAAGCCGGGCGACAAAGTGATCATCCAGCCACCGGTCTACCATCCCTTCCGCATTGTGCCGGAATCGATGAAGCGCCAAGTGGTATACAACCCATTAAGATGCGAAGACGGCAAGTACTCGATGGATTTCGAGAACCTTGAAAGTGTCATCGACAAGGATTGCAAACTGCTGATTCTCTCCAATCCTCACAATCCGGGTGGTATCGTTTGGCCGAAAGAGGAGTTGATCCGACTGGCAGAGATATGCGCAAAACATCACATTTTAGTCATCTCTGACGAGATTCATGCCGAGATGACCTACCCGTCATTCCGCCATCATCCGTTTGCCACCGTATCAGAGACGGCCGCCAATTGCTCAATCAGCTTCATGGCTCCGAGCAAAACGTTCAACATTGCTGGTATCGTCACCTCCTATTCATTGGTACCCAACGAGCAGATACGCGAACAGTTCTACGACTTCTTGAATGCAGGCGAGCTGAACCATGGTACGATCTTTGCCTACATAGCCACTACCGCTGCCTATACTTATGGGGCAGAGTGGTTGCAACAGATGCGGGCTTACGTAATTGAAAACGTCGACTTTGTGGAAGATTACTTGAAACATTACATTCCTCAGATCAAGATGGTTCGCCCACAAGCCTCGTTCTTGATCTGGCTGGACTGCACAGGATTGGGATTGAGCCAGCCGGAACTGGTCAGCCTCTTCGAGGACAAAGCCAAATTAGCCCTGAACGACGGCACCATGTTCGGCCCGGGCGGTGAAGGACACATGCGGTTGAACGTCGGTTGTCCTCGTTCGATTTTAGCCAATGCGCTGGATGCATTACGGAAAGCCATCACAGGGAAATAAAAGAATCGGACAGCCCCATTGCAAAATCGTTTCGAAAGAGAATCATGGCAATGGGGTTGCCTTTACAACAAAGCCATACTACTGAAAAACAATCTATTAGGGCATTCAAGTCAATCGTCTACCACTGCTTAAAAATCCTCTTGAAAAATCCATTTAAAAGCCCCAAAAAACTATTTGATGCTATCCGTCAAGTTATTATCTTTGTTGTGAAATTCAACTGATATGCTTCGTAAATACAAATGGAAAAAGCAGTAATTATAGGGAGGAAACGACCTTGTAATGAAGCAGAAATAAGATTTTTTGACAAATTAATCTGTCGATAAGCAAGAAAGAATAGCAAAAATGCCGTTATATTTGTCGTTCGAAATGTTATCAAAAGAGGATTTTTTTGACGACTGATGCAGCAAATCGAGAACAAATCGCATCTATCCAATAGTTAGCAGTTCTCTGAGGAGCACTATTTTGACTAAATGAAATGGATGAACAACAACTTATAGCTGGTTGCAAGAAGGGTAACAGGTTGGCTCAGCGGGAATTGTATGATAAATATGCTCCCCGTATGTTGGCCGTTTGCATGCGTTATGTAAACGACCGCGAGACGGCCCGCGACCTGCTGCAGGAAGGATTCATCAAAGTCTTCACCTGCATTGACAGCTATTCCGGTTTGGGATCGTTCGAAGGGTGGGTGCGAAAAGTATTCGTCAACGGAGCTTTGGAGTATCTCCGCAAGACGGATGTGCTACGCGAAGCCACCGATTTGGACAATGCACCCGAGTTGGTGCAACCCGAAGCGTCCGTTCTTTCCAATATCTCCGCAGCAGAGCTGATGAAGATGATACAACAATTGCCGGCAGGGTTCCGGGCCGTCTTCAACTTGTTTGCCATTGAAGGGTATTCGCACCGCGAGATCGGCGAAATGTTGAAGATAACCGAGAGCACCTCCCGCTCGCAATACACACGCGCCCGGCAGTTGTTACAGAAGCAGATCATGAATTTAGAGAAAATAAGATGAAGAAGGAAAGAGACACATTGGAGGATTTGTTCCGCTCGAAGTTGCAAGACTTTGAAGTGCCACCCCTTCCTGAAGATTGGGATGCCATAGAAGCGCGCTTACCACAGCCATCTATCGCGCCAACTCGCAGGAACTGGTACTATTGGGCGGCGGCTGCGGCAGTGGCTGCACTCGTCGTGGTTTCTTCCGGACTGTATTGGAGAGGGCAGAGTGAGACGGAGATGATAGCCGAAGAGATTGAACAACAAACGCGAAACATCCCTAAACCGGCTCAAACGGTCGAACCGATACGACAAGAGGAGCCGCATGAATCGGCCTTGCTGGCGCAAGAAGTTTCGTACAAAACGAATGCAAAACAGGCTAAACAAGCCGTCGCCCAGCAATGGATAACTACTGAATCGGACAACAATCAAGCCGAAAACAGCATGACTGTCAACGAAGAGTTCGAGACCACTACGGAAGCTTCACAAGAAGCAACGGTAGCATCTGAACCGGAATCGCTCATACAAAAAGAAGAGAAGAGAGCCCAACCGGACAGACAACACTATGTTTCAATCTCGAAAAAGAAACAGCAGCAGAAGAAAAGATGGCATTTGGGCATGGGAGCCGGCAGTTTGTCGACAATCGGCACCGATGGCTTTTCGGGAGATATGACTTCCAACAACATGAACGACGTCACCTTCCGCGATGCTCCCCTGGTGATGTCAGGGAATGCCAACTTACTGATGGCAGCTGCACCGGACGAACTCGAAACAAAATACAATGTCAACCATAAAAGACCGCTGACATTCGGTCTGTCTGTCGGTTATCCGTTGACGGACCGACTCTCTCTGCAGACGGGTCTCTCCTACTCCTATCTGGCTTCTGAATGGGATTCTTACACATGGAAGTACAACACAGAATGGAGAAGCGAGAACACTCAGCGGCTCCACTTCCTGGGCATACCCGTATCGGTTGCCTATAAACTGGCTGAATGGAAGAAGATTCGCTTCTATGTATCGGCCGGAGGTAAGATTGAAGTAGGCGTTGCCGGGCAAGTGAAAAGCGATCTTTTTACGTCGACAAACGAAAAATTGAATTCGGTGGCCAAGAAAGAACGGATGAAAGAACCCTATTTCTCTGTCAATGGGCACGTCGGAGCCAGCTATCCTTTGCTGAAGTTCCTGAGTGCCTATGCCGAGGTTGGGGCAGACTATTACTTCGACAATGGCAGCGAGATAGAGACTTACCACTCAGAAAAGCCCTGTAATATAGGCTTGCAAGTGGGGCTCCGCTTCGGGTTGTAAACATGAATAAAAGAAGAAACAATGAACAATTATTAAATTAATATGATGAAGAAGTTTACTTATTATGTGGCAGCTGCACTATCAGCTGTAACGATGATGACCTCTTGTTTAGGGGAAAGTACAAATCAGACAGACTTGACTATTAGCGGAATCTTATTTTCGAACGCCGATGCCGGTTTGAAAACAATGATTGATGCGGGTAGTGCATACATTTACATTCCGAACTTGAGCTCGGCCGGCAACTTCGCAGTGAACTCATGTATCGGAGCAAGTATCCACATTGACTACAACTCTGCAGAAAATGCCAACTGGGGTTCAAACGGTTACTTGACTGCTTCGCTGAATGACACGCCAATTTCCATCGATCAATGGCGCGCCACTCCTATCACATCGTCTACCGACACAGCCGGGGTATTGGAGGGAGAAATTCCTTTGACGTATGTTTTCCAGCAAAGTTCTTACTCCAACTATGTTCGTGGATGGATGATCTTCACCTCAGGAGCAAAGGTTAGCACCAAACAGACCGTTGAATGGACCATCAAATATCCGTCGGACCTGCAAGTAGAAGAGGTAAACGGCAAACGTTGCTACAACTTCTATATCCGCGCAACAGCGAGTGGCGACAACAATGGTGCTACGGGGCAGTCGATCGTGAATGCATGGTATGTTGAAAACGCTGTCTCTCGCATCAACAAACTTGAGGAGACTGCCGGAAACAAGTCATACTACCTGAAGCTGAACTACGTAAGCTCCATCGATAACGAAACGGGCAAACCGACATGGAACTACGATACAGCGCAAATGTCTGTAACGAGCAGTTCAAGCAATTAATTCCATATTGGCACAAAAGAGAAAAGAGCGGAATCCTTTTGGATCTCGCTCTTTTCTCTTTTCATGCCGAGCCTTAAAAAAAAGATACCGAACAATTATAAAAATGTTCGGCATCTTTTTTATTTTCCTCCCGAGCTTTTTCTAAAAAGCTCCCCATGAAAAAACAAGAAATGTATACTTGTCATTGCGGCACTTTTCAAGAAGCGATTGCTGCCCATAAAAGGATTGCCAAATGCGTTGCGAGCATTGCTATAACCATTGCTCGAATACGCCACATTTCATAGCCGCCTGACGTTGTCATATTCTCATCGCCTGTGTTCGGAAGATAGCGTTGTTTGGCATACACATAAGCTTTATAGACACCCCATCCAAAGAACAAACCGGACAATGCACCGGGGATAATATCCGAAATAAAATGAACGCCTAAATATATGCGGCTATATGAGTTGACTATTGCCCAAAAGAAAAGGGAAAATGTCAACCATTTATTGCGAATCACCAACGAAAGAAACGTTGCAAATCCGAATGCATTGGCTGCATGACTGGAGATAAAGCCATACCGACCGCCGCGATACCCAAACACCGTCCGGACTTCATTCATGAAATCAGGGTGATGTGTCGGACGGAAACGGGTAAAGATGGGTTTACATACATGCGAAGCAAATTGATCGCAAAGTACAATTGTCAGCGCAATGGCCAACACAAGGAAGAGGCTTTCTTTCCATTGTTTTCTATAGACCAACAGAAAAAGAATTACAACGGCCAAAGGCAACCATGTTATTTTACCGGAATAGGTCCAAAAAAATTGGTCCCAAAATGGCATATGGAAGCTATTCAACCACAGAAAAAGGTCGCGTTCGTAAACCAGTAATTCCTCCAGCATGGCCTCAACAGATTATATTTTCTCTATATCCTTACTTGGCATCCAGCCCACATTGCCGTCTTCCAATTCCACTTCGCTCCAGTCTCCCAAGGTGCTTTTTACTGTCACCTTCGTTCCTTCGTGCAATACTACCAGATCCGTTCCGCTGACATCAGGCGAACTCTTTACCGTCACAGTCGGTGCAAAGACAATGGCCTCGACATGTTCATGCAAGGCATTTTTTTGGCTGAAGCCGAATATATTGGCAAACACCACGACCAAGAACAGCAGCACTCCTGTATAAAAAGCCACTTTCTTGAAACGAATCACTTTCGAGAAGAAGAATACGATCAGGCAAAATATCAACAAGATGAAACAAACGATACCAATGGCTCCCCAACTGTCAGCCCCCGCCAAATCACGAACTGAAGCGAACCATTCGGAAAGGAAGAAATGCCCACGCGCTTCGATCTTGTCTACCGCCCGCTGACGAGCCATCTGCAAGTTGAAACGGATGTCATTGTCTCCGGGCTGCAAGAGTAAAGCACGCTCATAATTCAAGATGGCCGGAGCAATCTGACCGTCCTTGTAATAGGCATTGCCCAAATTATAGTAAACTGCAGCCGACTCGCCGTTATTCTTCAAGGTCGCTTCATACAGTTCAATGGCAGCCTTGTAGTCTTCTTTCGTATAGGCTGCTTCCGCTTCTTTCAATGAAGCCTCTTGCGCTACCGCACTCCCCGCCAAAGAGAGCAGCAGTACCAACATCCAACACAGTTTGATATGTTTCATTGTTTTCATTGCTTTACTTTTTAATGGTGTTTTCCATTTTTCCAATTGCATCCACCGTTTGCCCATAGAGCTTGTCCATCGCATCCGAAGCTTGAGAAGGAGCATAACGAGCAAACTCGCAAGTATTCAAAATCTCCATGAATTCCTTCGTCAAAGTCTCGTCAACTCCATATTTTGCCAACTCAACTTCCACGTTATCTTTCGTCAATTCTGCTTGTGGAATATTCAACTTATCACTCAAATAGCCCCACAAGGCGCGCAAAATCTCGTCGTAGAATGCCTCTTTCTTCTGCTCTTGCATTAACTTGCCGGCATTCTTCAAACGTTTTACGGCTATCTTGTTTGCTTTTTTCGTACGAACACGAGCCAAATCCGAATTTTCCTTTATCTGCTTCCTATACATGACAAAGAAGACCACGAAAAGGATAAACGGTACAATATATGCCATGTAATACATGAACGACCCGAAGAAAATATCTTCGCGCTGCGTTGTAAAATGGAAACCCTTCGTTTTCAGGAAACGAATATCCTGACCCAAATATTTAACAGATTCTTTGTTGGCAAAATTAGACACCACCGGAGCTGCAGAAGAGTCATTGTCGCCTTTCTCGACATGCAACTTAAACGGCTCGGAGGTCAGCATCTTGTACGACTGACTCTTCGTGTCAAAATAGGAAAGTGTTACAGCCGGTATTTCAAAATCGCCGGCATAACGCGGAATAGCCATATATTCTATGTTCTTACTTCCTGAGACACCGGCCGTTGTCGTCTTGGTATCCACGTCTACCTTTGGGTCATACACCTCAAAGTCGTTCGGGAAAGCAACTTCGGGAGTCTTCAAAACTTTCAAATTTCCGTTACCGCTGATCTTGACATTGATCGTAACCGCCTCATTCGCCTTGACATGATCTGAATTGATCTTGGTTGCCAAAGTGAAATTACCTACAGCACCGGAGAATCCGGCAGGCTTACCTGAAGGCAAAGGCTTGACATTGATCGTAACCGGTTGCGATTCCAACTGTTTGTTGACATCACGGTAAGAATCAAAGAAGTCGTCGAAAATACTGCGGGCTTTTGTCGGTGTTGAGACACGGATCGTTGCATCGAAAACGCCCTTGCCGATTGTCAACTGGCCGGAACGTTGCGGATAAAGAACGGCTTGCTTCAAGTCTACAGTGAAATAGTTGCGATCCTTATAGCGGTCCTGCACCCATTGTTTATCCGGCAAATCGATCTCTTGCACCAAGAATCCTTCAAATTCGGGGAACTTCGCATTCGACAATCCACAAGGACGAGCAGCATAAAGTTTAAACGTCACCAAAAAACCTTCCTGTTCATACACATTGCTGTTCGAAACGATCATCCGAACAAAGAAATCATCGTTACTGATCGAAGTGGAAGAAGCCGAACTACTCCCCGAAGAAGAGGAGGATTTGCCTGTTTTGTCTTCAGGAAGCACCTTGATGGAAAGGCCATTGGAAGTATAAGTGGCGCCATTCACCTTGATGGTTGCCGGAGCGATCGTAAAAGTTCCCTCCTTCTTCGGCAACAAAATATAGGTATAGCTGACCGTAGTCTCACTCGTTGTCTTGCCATTGATCCAACTACTGCTATGAGAAGTGGATTGTGACGGTCCCATCAACACATCAAAATCGGGCATTTCTTGCACTCTCAACTCTTTTCCTTCAGCATTGACCACAAACGTCAAGCGGAACTGCTCACCCATCGCAACCGACTGCGGAGCAGAAGCTTTGAACGTTACCTGATCGGCGGCCAATGCCGAGCAGAACGTTGTCAATAACATACCGAAAAAGAAAAACAACTTCTTCATTCTTTTTACGTTTTTATGTTTCATCATTCGTTTTACCATTGCTTGTCAATTTTACGGCGCTGCTGCTGTTGCTGTTGCGCTTTCTTCACTTTTTCTTGCGTATCCTTCTCGTCTTGCAAGAAAGCATCCAACATCTGTTGGGCATTGTCTTGACTCATTTGCTCGTTCTGTTGTTCTTGCTCTTGAGTCTTGTTCTGCTCTTGATCATTCTGTTGCTGCTGTTGTTGTTGCTGCTGTTGATCCTGATTATCTTGATTATCCTGCTTGTCTTCGTTATTCTGGTTTTGGTTCTGATCATCGTTTTGCTGATCGCTCAACAGTTTCTGTGCCAAAGCCAAATTATAACGGGTCTCATCGTCTTTCGGATTCAGACGTAATGATTGCTTATAGGCTTCTATACTTTTGGCATAATCTTTCGACTGCATGCAGATATTCCCTACGTTATGGAATACTTGTGATAACTTTTCTACTCCTTCCGGGGTCTCAGTCAGCTTTTGAGCTTGCCCAATCAACAATTGGTATTGCTCGGCAGCTTCCTGAAATTTCTGCTGTTTGTATAAAGAATTGCCTAAATTGTATGTTCCCTCTATTGATCGAGGATTCACATCCAACGCTTTTCTGTAAGCCACTTCTGCTTCAGTATACTTTTCTGTTTTATACAAACTGTTTCCGTTTCTGATCTGTTTTCTTTCCGCTTTTTGGGCATACATGGCAAAAGTACTACCGACCATCATCAGCAATACCCAAAAG
>CAVJQR010000111.1:0-725 GCA_963651605.1 Agathobaculum sp. | reverse complement strand
CTTTTCATTCTCTTTCTCATCTTACACTTGGATATTATTTAAACAATGAGAATTTTCCGAACACATGGTTCTTCCGATCCAAAAGTAAAACTTCTACAATCAATAAGACCAATACCACCCAAGCCAACGACTGGAACTGCTCGTCATACTCTGAATAGACTTTACTGTCCATCTCGGTCTTGTTCATTTTTCCAATCTCACTCTGCAATGCTTTCAGGGCAGCATTTGTATTGTCGGCGTGAACGTACATGCCATTTCCCGCTGCAGCAATCTCCTGACACATCTGTTCGTTCAGCTTGGTAATGACCACATTCCCCTCATTGTCTTTTAAGAAATTGTTGCTACCATCCAATGAAATGGGAGTACCTTTCGGATCGCCGATGCCGACAATGTTTACACGGATGCCTTTTTCAGCAGCCGCCTTAGCTGCTTTGGCAGCATCGTCTTCATGATTTTCGCCATCAGTAATCACAATGATTGCTTTTGCTGAAGCCTCGTTCGGAGTAAATGAACGAACAGCCAAGTTCAAGGCGGCACCAATTGCCGTACCTTGCGAAGAAACCATTGACGGATTAATGGACGACAGAAACATCTTGGCTGAAATATAGTCTGAAGTGATCGGTAATTGTGTAAAAGCATCTCCTGCAAATACAATCATGCCCACCTTGTCGTTACTGAATCCGTCCGTTAATTTGGAAAGAATCTGTTTGGCTTTCTCCAAACGG
>CAVJQR010000110.1:0-9411 GCA_963651605.1 Agathobaculum sp. | reverse complement strand
GCACGACTCTACTCCAAGCAGAAATCAATGTATTCTACGGGAAACGAGGCTACTCCGTTGTGCTTAGTCCCAAGAAAGGCACATCGCAACAACTCGGTTGTATGATGCAAGAACTTGTCAGTGACTATCTTTACGGATTGACGGCATGAAACTATCACAAAAATGTTTCCAAGAGAAAATTAATATCATCAAAGCTTCCGGATTGTCAGAGTCAGGTTTCATTTCTCGAGATAGTGACAATTTGGAAGATTTGCTATCTTTGCCAGAAAGAATCCATCGTATTCTCAACATAGTATTATACAAGAAAAGGAAAGCCGGTAATATGATATGCTTCATCATGTACGACATAACGAGCAATAAGGTAAGAAGTCGCATTGCAAAATACCTATTAGGGAAAGGGTGTACGCGCGTTCAAAAGTCGATCTTCCTGGCAGACCTTCCTGTTTCTACCTACAACGAGATCAATGAGGCCCTCGTAGAAGTACAAAAACTATATGAGAACAACGACTCCATTCTCATCGTCCCGCTTTCTGAGGATTATGTAAAGGCAATGAAAGTAATCGGGCAACAAGTGGACATGGACCTTATGATGCATGTAAAGACAACACTATTTTTCTAATTCATAATAAATTCTATACAAAATGAACTTTATAAATCTCACTCCACACGATATCGTGATGAACGACGGAACTGTATATCCTTCGCAAGGTATTGCACGACTGGCTGATACCTATACTCCCTTTGACGAGAATGACATCTGTGATGTAACCTATGGAAATATTAACAATTTGCCAAGCCCCAAGGAGAACACATGCTACATCGTCTCATCGCTTGTGTTAAATGTAGCAAAAGCCTTAGGTAGAAAAGATGTTGTGACACCTGCAACCGGACATCCCGACTGCAAGCGTCACAACGGAAATATCGTATCAGTACCGGGATTCATTCGTTAGAATCTCTCTTGCAGTACTCATCATAGAGCATTTTCGTTTTTTCTTCACCAAGATACTTGGTCAAAACTTTCCAATGCTTTCCCTGACTGAAAGACTTGAGGTCTCTTACGTCTTTCTTGTCAGGGAAAGCAAGCAAGCGTTTTGCCGTATTTTCAAGAGCGGCTTGCTCGTCAGATGTAAGTTGAGACGAACCCTTTTCTTTCAGCCATTTTTCCATTCGTTGGAAGCAGACTTTGAACTCCTTTATGCTATAGGATTTGCCATCACCGGTGCGTTTCTCAAGCTCAGCAGAGAGTCCGGCTTGCCTTTTCTTCTCCTTTTCTTGTTTTTCCAAGGTTTCCTTCTCCGATTCCCAATGAGTAATCTTCTTCTCTATGTCAGTCACTTTGGCTTTTTCGTCATCTATAGAAACCTGTTTGGCCAATAACTGATCGATAATTTGGTTATATATTCTCCGTGCTTTGGATAGTTCCAATACGACATAAGAAATAGCTTCTATGGAATCTTTTGCGGTTAAGACTGCACTTTCTGCGTTGTCTTCGTGACACTTCGCTTCTTGATATAACTGAGTCAGTTGTTTTCTTGCCATCGCAATGGCATCACGCACTCTTGCCTCCTTTGCCGATTTCGTAATATTCTCCCACTCGTCGGCATCGAGCATAGAATTGATCGGCTTTTTAAATTCTTGAAGGGGATTAAATGAACTCTTTTTTTCATCTTCCCCTTCTCCATATTCATCAAGTTCCATCATCTTCACTGTCGCATCATCATGCTCGGAAAATATGTTTATTTGCGTGATTATGCTTTCATTTTTTGCCCATTGTGTACGACTGGTTTCGTATGCAAATATGGACATTTCTTTTTCAAACTCGTGCATGTAATACCTCACATCATGACCGAATCCGGAGAGTTTAATCTCATCCATATTTACTTTACACTTCCCATAACCGAATCCTTTCGCCAATCCAAGGTTAAAAGATGTACCATCAGTGCCATTAAGAGTCAGGGCAGTGAGCACCGCACCTATTTCCATAGGACGCGTATTGTGTAGAGCAATCCGTAAACGGAACGTCTGACCTTCAGGAATAGCGTTGAAGGTTGTATCCATATTTTTGTTATCTCCCTGAGGGAGTCCCATCGTAGTGTTGCCTCTGTGAATACGATACAGTTTTCTTCCGGCAACACCAACCGGGTCGTCATACGTCTTATAAGGTGATTGATGCTGTTTGATATAGAAAGGATAGTAAGATGCTTTAGGAGAGCCAAGGATACCTGATACCGGTTTCAGGTCGTGATCATCTACGAAGCCATCCATAAAGGCATGGCCTACCATCACTCTTCCCTTGAGGGATTTTTCTTTGCCCGCATACCCAAAGAGTATTTCGGCCAGATCTGCTTTTTCCTTGTCGGGTTTTTGGATAAACTCAACTTGATCTCTGACATTGTATCTGAAAGGGATCCGGAACATTTTTGAAAATCCAAGGAATGTTTTGTCGTCTCTCACTATTTTGAATACGGGAATCTCCTTGCCCTCTTCCAGTGCTTTAAGAAAACAACCTTTCCCTGTTACTTTTTCTTCTGCAAAACCAGGCGTATTTTCATACAAGGTCTTGAATGCTGCAATGGTTTCATCGCTCAACATTTCTTCCTCGCCCAACTCCATAGGGAAAAGCAGCTCATGCTTTTTCCCTCCGATGTCGCCGGTACACACCAACCTATAAGACGCTCCTTCTATTTCAACTTCAGGGTAAGTAGGATAAATTCCACTTTTCTCTACCGATGCATTGACGTCCCACACAGATGTATTTGGAGTATAGCCCGGGAAACGGCCCTTCACGTCTGAGATCTGCATCTTTTCGATTTTGCCCATACAAGGGGTAAAGGTATAAGCATCGCCTACCTTTTTCAACCAGCCGGGTTTGCCCTTGTTTGTGATCTTCTTATACTCAGTGCTTTTTGCCGCATTCTTAGAATTGGCCACATCTCTCCATCCGAAATACCTGTTTTGGTAATCTTTTCCCTCCTGCATCTTTCCGAACGACATTATCTCTATCATGGAGCGTAACATCCCCTTAATGGTAGTAGCGGGAATAAAATAATGTCGTTTCCCATCTGCCCCCATGATATGTGAAGAGTATTCCGTCTCTTTGCCATCACGTGAAAAGAATGGTGACAGGGTATGTATAGTAACCTCGATAATGCCGTCCTCTGAATCGGAGAAAGGAATGTCTTGCGATACCTCTTCACTCCATGACGGATAGAACACATACTGGTTGAGTGGTACAAAATTATATGGTGCTGTTATTTTCATCGTGTTATCCTCCGTTATTTTTCAAATCCTACAAATATGCTCTTCTGCAACTGAAGGGTGGTCATGCTTTCACAAAGAGGGTCCACCTCCTCTTTCCATATACGCAAAAATTTAAGGCCTTTTACTCCATGAATACGATGGGGAATATAGTTTACAACAGGAGCCCTGAGTTGCTCGTCTGTCACTACTGTTTCAGCCGCTTTGTAACACCCATCCACATAACGGATGGAGACACTACGATGTTGCGCTGCGTCCCATAGTTGTCCTTCTACAACAAACGGATTCTCTCCGTCTGTGAGCATCAGAGATTGCTGCTCTGTGCCGTCAAAGATTTGCGGTACAACCTGGTCACTCATCCAAATGTAACCTTCATATTTTGCTGTGGGTATCTGATGTCCTTCCATGATTATTCGTCTATCGTTAAAGTTCCTATAAAAATACCATTGCCCCGGTTGGTACCTCCGCCAAGTGGCAATAATCCGTTGCAGATGTCATGAAGTGAACTCTCGAAAGCTTTCCTTACTGTAGTGTCAGCGAAAGCTCTCTTATCCACAAGTATCTCCTCAATGATTTGCCGACCTTGGATATTGCTCACCTTCTCCTGAAAGAGCGCCCCATCCTGCACACTTCCTGTAAACTTGTCCATTTTTATATGGAAGATTACTTTTTCTCCCGAATTTTTCATCACAACATCGGAGAATATAGCGTTGCCACACTGCGGAATGATATCGTCCTTTTCAGTAGCAGTACCGAAAATGGCAACTACTGCAGGATTCTTTTCACAGGCCAAGGCTTTGTCCTTAGCCTTATCGATAAAACAATTGTTGTATCGGTTCCAATAGTAGGCTGTACGATGTGCTACCGCTCCTTTTACAGAAGTTCCAGGAATCAAAAAATAGTCCTCACTCATTGCGGGCGTATTACCCAACCACGATATGTGCCGCTCCTTTACAGGAGTCATATCTGCATCGTCATCACCAAAACCTGATGAGAAGATGAAAAAATCGATTGGTTTTAGTGTGAGAGTATATCGAACCCAACCACTTAACTCTTGTGGTTTGGTATCTTTCACTTCTACGGCATTCCATTCCTCTGCCAAACAAGATGACTTGCAAATATACGATTGCAGATCCTCTTTTTTTGTAAGGTCGTATATAGCATATTGCACACGTATGGTTTTCATCGAACCAAAACCGTTCCTTGTACCACTGCCAAGACGGAATGTTGGAGAAAAAATCATCTGCATAATATCTTGCATTGGGGTATCATTGCTCTCTTCTGCCAGTATTTCCATTTCAAAGCAGAATCTCGTACCTGCATAAACGACCTCCTCGTCAAATTTCCCATACTTTTTAGCTGTTCCTTTTTCATTTATACATACATGTTGACGTATAGGAAGCTCTTTGAAATTATTAAGATACTCTCTTTCTGAAGTATCCACCAATCCATCGACTGCTCGGCCGTCTTCACCGACAAGAAGAGCATCAGACACAATGATCCTTGAACCTCTTCCCTGTTCTCTCTCTTGAAAACCAAAAAGATCATTAATATATGGCTTGTCACTGAGGCTGTGACGTATTACTCCGGCAATAGAGGTCCCCGGTATGTATGGCAAACCGTTCATGTCTCTTGTCACAAGGGCATCTGTGATAATGTCTTTGTCACCAGAGCCTACAGCAAGAGGCGAAGCGGCTTCCAACGTAACGCGGGCAATAAAACGGTATCTATATTTCGTCATGTTCATTTTATCTTTTCATTTTTTGCCATCTGCGATGACAGGTTAATCAACGCTTTTTGTGAAAGATCACCATATTCTGTAAACTTCATCTTGTCAACAAAGCTCCTTAGAATGTTTATTCTTCCGCACTCTTTCCATTTTGCAGCAGCAACACCATGAGTAAGGAATGCTGCCGGGGTTGTCACTTTTGTTCGTGGATCAGTAGGCGATGGCTCTCGATACTCGGTCTGCACTTTCTCAAAAAGTACTTCCACAATCTTGTCATAAGAGCCATATTGCGTTGCAATATGGCGGATGGCACCCCATTGGGATGAAAACTTGTCTTTCGGAAAAATTCGTCCATATTGTTTGACAAAACCATTCACCTCTTTGTATATATAAGAGGCAGCCATTTTCTCTTTTTGCATCCTTCCCAAATAAGAAAGCAAAGGAGTATGAACAGACACAACTTTTCGGGCATCGGTTGGACGTGTAGCTTTCATAATAGATAGGGCCTTCAAACCATTATCACCAACCTTCTGCAACAAATCCCACCCATAGATGATTTTTCCGAAGCCTTCATTCTTATAACTTCCAACGTATGTAGGTAGTGTGCTCGGCAATTTCCCATCCTTCAAATGTACAACAAACACCGATCCCTTTTCAAAACCTACCCTATCAGAATCTCTCGTTTGCCGTTTGCCGTTCCACGGAGCATACTGGAATGTTCGCAATTGGCTCTTTTCCCAAATTATTTCACCATCCAGACCAAGGTCTGATGCCGATGGAATAAAGGTTGCTTCGCCCGAAGCATCAAGGAAAATGAGACGTCCGTCAGCATAAACAGTAATGCATTTATCACCATCCAGCATGAATGTATCCGTCGTAGACTTCACCTCTTTATATTCACAGGGAGTAATTTCAACAAGACCATATTGGGCAGTGCGTGATCGGCCGATATGTTTAATACCCAAAAGGGCTTCTGTGATTTGCTTAGCCATATAGGGATCATCGCATTCCACAGAAAACAAAAACTCTGTATTCTTTTCAAGAGATTCGTAGCCATACATTTTGCTATCATCGGAACGGCGCAGATCTCTATTATAGGCGCTCTTTATGGCATAACTTTTCGTCGTGGCTACTTCGGTCATAGAATCGTTATCAAACAGGTAAAAACCTTGACGACACTGCTTCAGCTGCAAAGGCTTGCCTTGTTCTTCCTTCTTTCTATCGTGGAAATAACTAAGATAGAAAGAAGCAGACAATCCCAAAAGCTTCGGATAGTAGAGTGCTGCAGGAATGCGTAATGAACGTTGGTCTCCTTGTCCTATAACCGGATGGGCATCACCAAACCTAACTTTTCCACTATGAAACAATACCGTCTGCTCCTCTTGAGTATACTTATCGTATGAAGCTGCAACTATACCCAAGAACACCCCACCCGGAATGAAGTCGAGAGTCTCGTGACTACTTTCTGTTGCCGCCTTCTGACTCAAGATCACGTCCGAGAGCAGTTTGCATCTGAACTGTAGTTTATTCATACTTTACCTCCTTTCTCAATTGAGAATCGGCATCTTCCCATTCCTCTGTTTCTGCCTATACCCATATGTTTTATTAATCCCAAGGCTTGTTCCATAATCCGGAGCAATTCATCGTCCACATGCAACACCCGTGCATACAAGGTACACGGAACGGTGGTCTCCACAGTGCGTAAACTATGATCTTTGGCAATGCCCGTTTTGCCGTCGATGGCCGTAGATGTTCTGTTTGTATAAAGGAACTCTGTCATATCTTCAGCCACAATAGCCCCGGCTTCATCTTCTGCAAGATGGGCATTGCTGAAAAACAGGCTACCTTTCTGAGGCAAATCGTCACCACATTCTTCCGCATTCTTCCCAAAAGAATTATCGAGAGAAACAGAGAGTCCGCTAAAGGATATGTAATCCTCCACTGCTTCCCTTATTACTCCCTTTACCGTTTTTCCTGGAATATATGGAATACCATTAGTATCCTTGATAACCAGACCATCTGCCTCGGCACCGGCTGAGAGTCCCGACGAGCAGCTCCATGGGGAGAAAAATTCTATCTTTATGGTTATATCGTTCATTTCTCAATCCTCCCTTGTCTTTTGATTTTGTATGGTAAATAGATCTATCACATCACCAGCAGGATAAAAAGCAGTCTGTACTCCTTGTCTGTGCAGTGAAGTAGTGGCCGCACGGAACACTTCTTTCAAATTGTCCGGCAGAACCTGTTCACTGCGTTGGCGGCTTTGTCGGGCCATTTCGGTATCTTGATGCATCAATGTCATCCATTTCCTAATGGACGTCTTGACCACATTCCCATCTTTGCCGGACATTTTACTGACAACATTTTCCAATTGATTTATAGTCCAGAAATTCTCCATCGGATACAAGAAGTATGGCCCTGCACTCAATTGTATTCCTTCCCGTGGTGTCTTTTCCTTTTCTATTAAGCGATCATAATTTTCAATGAAACTACTCTGTACTTTATAGGACATTACACTTGACGGGGCACATGATGCTCCTTTCATAACATCAGGGGACTTCGATACTTTCTTGGCTTGTGAGCAGAGTATCTCTGCCAATTTATAACCATAATGAAAAGGAAAGGACGACTTGATGTAAGCAATGCCGGCACATGCGGTCAGTCCATTTCCTGCTCCTAAGTTCTTTTCCGTTGCTTCTTCAAACTTTTTCAAATAGGCCTCCACATACGGGAGAGCCAACGACGCTTTGCATATCATCGTCAGGTCATCCCCGCCAAGGACAATAGGACGAAATTTGAGCGTACCGGTTTCTTGCCCCTGAACTTCAAGTGGACAGATAAGCTTGAATGCCTCCCGGGCAGCTTCTTGTGTCGACATATCCAGTTTTTGTGAAAAATCCCTTAGGCCTTCTTTCGTAGCAGACATGCGTTGCACCACTTCTCCCAGTCCGTTACCATCAGCGTGAATGACAGCAATCCAATCATTCTTATCAGTAAGATCGGATATGTTTAAAGCGATGTTACACGGACTAAGATTTCTCTGTCCAAAGCTCTTTTCGCATAGTTTTATTGTCGCTTTGGCCCCGATGGACAGCTCTCGTTTTTTAAGAGTCGCCTCGTCTATATACTCACCATTGTTGAGACAAACGACAGCCGGCATTCCCGTTTTTCTTGACCGCTCCATGGCCATAAGCCCCAAGGTCATAGTTTTTGCTTGTTTGTTACGCTGGGCATGAAGATTCTCCTCCAACCGGCACATTATGGAACGGAAATTGTTTTTCAATTCCGTTTCCGTTGTCTTTACTACCGCTTGCGAGATTGTAATACCCGGGGCTTCCAGCATCACTGTTTTAGGAAATGCTCTCACCGTTTTCTCGCATTCTTCTTTGCAAGAGTAGACGCACTTGATATTGCCTGCAGCATTTACCAAAGCCTCTCCCCCTTGCAGAAATTCTTCTTCAAAAAGAGTGGTGCAGATTCGCTCCACCAACTCACTGGCCCCAACAATATCCTTCAATTCATTGGTGCGAAAAATGAAGCTTTGTATACCTTGAACAGCTGCTCCATATATAAATAATTCCTTGTTCATGGTCTAGATTTGTAAAGTTTTTCAACTACAAAAATAGAAAAAATAATATACATTACGGTTTTACGCTCCAAAATATTGACTCTTAATTTTTTTTCGTATATTCGTCAAAAAAAATTGAATCTATGGAATCTATATACATTGCCATATTGAAATTTGAAGAGTTCCTCAGTGACGCGGAAATAAGATGTTTTCGAGGAGCTATTGTCGACCTTGTCGGTAAAGGGAATATGGCCTTTCACAACCACCTTAGCAATGATCGGCTATCATACTCCTACCCACTCGTCCAATATAAGCGTATCGATGGAAAAATGGCAATCGTAGGAATTGGAACGGTGGCGGAGTGCGTCATGCAGTTGGCAAGCCAATTTCCACACTCCCTGAAAATAGGGAAAAAAGATATCGCTTTTCATGTTCAAAGTTGCAAGATGGAGAAATATCAACCTATTATGGAAGTGAATCCCAAACTATACAGCATAAAGGACTATATTGCCCTCACCGATGAGAATCTCAAGAAATACAATTCGATGCTTGCTCTCACGGATAAGCTCACTTTTCTTGAGGATATTCTAATAGGCAACATATTATCTTTCCTTAAAGGAATAGACTATCATGCAGAAGATAGAATATTCTGTGCCATCACAACATTCACAGAACCGCGTGTCAAATACTACAAAGGTGTACACTTCAGTGTGTTCGACTTGAGTTTTGTGAGTAACATAGAATTGCCTTCAGGCATCAGTTTGGGTAAAAGCGGTAGTGTAGGCTTTGGAGTGCTCAAAAAAGAAATGCTACCTAACAAATTCAACAATTTCGAATCAAAAAACTAATATACTTA
>CAVJQR010000109.1:6491-9484 GCA_963651605.1 Agathobaculum sp. | reverse complement strand
GAATTGTTAATAATTTATAAATTCTTCACAAAATCTTCTGCATTTGGAACATTGTTATTTCAATCTATCCCAATTTGGAAAACCTATTCTGAGAAAATGCTCTAAATAGCTCCCAAATAAGGTTAAAAGCATTCGCGCGGGTGAAAATTTAGTCGAGAAAAATAGTAATTTTGCATCGGATTATTGAATTAATTCAACATAGCAAGTACGTAAATTATTATTCAAACAAAGGAAATATGAAGAAGCATTTCTTGAAAATTTTAGTAACCCAAAGTAAGGTCGTTGCGATATGTGCGGCGGGTTTTATTCTGTTCTCTTGTGGAAACAGTCAGGGTGGAATGAAATTAGGTGATGATGAGTTTGCTGTAACTACAGTGAGTACAACTTCAAGTAAGCAGACCACTTCTTATCCTGCTACCATCAAAGGTACACAGGATATCGAGATTCGCCCTCAAGTGTCGGGCTTTATCGTAAAATTGTGTGTGGATGAAGGTGCAACCGTTCGCAAAGGTCAGGCCCTTTTCCAGATCGATCCGACACAATATCAGGCAGCGTTCAATCAGGCCAAGGCCGCTGTTGAAGCAGCTAAAGCCAGCTTGGAAACTGTAAAGTCTACCGAAGCCAACAAGAAAATGTTGCATGAACAGCACATCATCAGCGACTTTGAATATCAGACAGCCGTCAACAATCTGTTGTCAGCGAAAGCTTCCTTGTCGCAGGCAGAAGCTTCTTTGACGGCAGCACGCCAGAACTTGGGCTTCTGTACGGTAACGAGTCCGTCGGATGGCGTTGTCGGTACCTTCCCGTATCGTGTAGGTAGCTTGGTAGGCCCTTCAAGCGCTCAGGCCTTGACGACCGTTTCAGAGATCAAACAGATGTACGTTTACTTCTCCATGACTGAAAAAGAGTTGTTGCGCTTGACGAAGGCGGGCGGCACTTTGAAAGAACAATTGGAAAAGATGCCGGCGGTTCAGTTGCAGTTGTCCGACGGTTCGATCTACTCTGAATCAGGTAAGATTGAAGTAGTGAGCGGTGTGATCGACCAGTCGACCGGATCTGTCAGCATGCGTGCTCTCTTTCCCAACGACGAAAATATCTTGCGAAGCGGCGGTATGGCCAACGTGATTTTCCCGTATACTATGGAAAATGTGATCTTGGTTCCACAATCAGCTACCCAAGAGATTCAGGACAAGAAATTCGTTTATGTATTGCAGTCGGATCAAACGATCAAGCATACGGAGATCACCATCTCGAACTTGAACGACGGAAAGAACTACATTGTAACCGGCGGTTTGAAGGATGGCGACCAGATCGTAGTGGAAGGCGTTCAGAAGTTGAGCGACGGTCAGCAGATCGTTCCAATTACACCGGAGCAGCGGAAGGCTAAATACGACAAGGCTTTGCAAGACCAGCATGACGGAAATATCGAAACGGCTTTCAAATAAAAATAACAGGACTGAAAAAAGTCAGGTCAGAAAATGTAAATCATTTAAATAAAAAACAAGAATGAAGTTAGATAGATTTATTAATCGCCCGGTACTGTCAACGGTCATCTCTATCTTGATTGTGATTTTGGGTGTGATCGGTTTGGTCACTTTGCCTATTGAACAGTATCCGGATATCGCGCCTCCTACCGTGATGGTAAGTGCCACTTATACGGGAGCCAATGCACAAACTGTATTGAACTCAGTGATTGCACCGTTGGAGGAGCAGATCAATGGTGTAGAAAACATGTTGTATCTTAGTTCTTCTGCAAGCAACAATGGTACGGCCTCTATTACTGTTTACTTCAAACAGGGTACCGATCCGGACATGGCCGCGGTCAACGTGCAGAACCGAGTCTCCATGGCGCAAGGTTTGTTGCCTGCTGAAGTAACAAAGATCGGTGTTACTACTCAGAAGCGCCAGACTTCTATGTTGTTGATCTTCTCATTGGTGGATACCGAAGATAAGTATACCAACGAATTCATGGAAAACTATGCCAACATCAACGTCGTCCCTGAGTTGAAACGTGTGAAAGGTGTAGGTGAAGCCATGGTGATGGGTAATGACTACTCTATGCGTATTTGGTTGAAACCTGATATCATGGCCAAGTATGGATTGCTCCCCTCCGATATCTCTTCGGTATTGGCTGAGCAGAACATCGAAGCCGCTCCTGGTCAATTGGGAGAACGTAGTAACCAAACTTACCAGTATACGCTCCGTTATAAAGGACGTTTGCAAGAAGAACATGAGTTTGAGGAAATCGTTATCACAGCTCTTCCGGATGGTCGACTCCTTCGTTTGGGCGATGTGGCAACTGTTGAGTTGGGCCGTCAGACCTACCAATTTTTAAATAAGGTAGATGGTCATAAAGCCGTGACCGGTATCATCTTCCAGATGGCAGGATCCAATGCAACCGAAACAATCGGTAATTTGGAGCAATTGTTGGCAGAAGCCCAAGAGGCCATGCCGGCCGGTATGAAAGTGAACATCGCACAGAGTGCCAACGACTTCTTGTTTGCTTCTATTCATGAGGTAATCAAGACCTTGATCGAAGCCTTCTTGTTGGTATTCATCGTAGTGTATGTCTTCTTGCAAGACTTGCGTTCAACCTTGATTCCGGCTATTGCCATTCCGGTTGCCTTGATCGGTACCTTCTTCGTCTTGAAGATTATCGGCTTTAGCTTGAACTTGTTGACATTGTCTGCTATGGTCTTGGCCATTGCGATTGTAGTCGATGATGCGATCGTCGTCGTCGAGGGCGTCCATGCGAAGTTGGACCAAGGATATAAGTCGTCAAAACAGGCCTCTATCGATGCCATGAGCGAGTTGGGCGGTGCCTTGGTTTCTATTACTTTGGTCATGATGTCCGTGTTCGTTCCGGTAAGTTTCATGGAAGGAACAGCCGGTACATTCTACCGCCAGTTCGGTTTGACGATGGCCATTGCAATTGCATTCTCCGCATTGAACGCCTTGACCTTGTCACCGGCTCTTTGTGCAATCTTCTTGAA
>CAVJQR010000109.1:0-6481 GCA_963651605.1 Agathobaculum sp. | reverse complement strand
GGCAAGCTATAAGAAACGGGTGGTCTTCTTCATTCAGAAGAAAGTATTGGCATTCATTTTGGTGGCTGCCTCAATCGTTGTCTTGATGGTCTTGATGAAGACAACTCCGACAGGTATGGTGCCGAACGAAGATACGGGTACTATCATGGGTGCCATCACTTTGCCTCCAGGAACGACTCAGGAACGTGCCCTCGAGGTGTTCAACCAAGTTGATAGTTTGGTGGCTTCTGATCCGTCAGTTCAGTCTCGTACTATCATCGCCGGTTATAGCTTTATCGGCGGTCAGGGCTCGAGCTACGGTTCTGTCATCGTCAAGTTGAAAGACTGGGAAGAGCGTTCGTTGATGCAAAACTCAGATATCATCTACGCTACATTGTTCATGCGTGCGCAGAAAGTGATCAAGGATGCACAGGTATTGTTCTTTGCTCCTCCTATGATCCCCGGTTATTCTGTGTCAAGTGATATCGAAATGAACATGCAGGATAAGACGGGAGGTTCGTTGGATCACTTCGCTGAAGTAGTCAATGATTATATTGAAGCGTTGAAAGCCCGCCCGGAAATCAATACGGCACAGACTACTTTCAACCCGAAATTCCCTCAATATATGTTGGATATCGACGTGGCAGCTTGTAAGAAAGCAGGCATCAGTCCGAGCACTATTCTGGCAACTATGCAAGGTTATTTCGGAGGTCTCTACTCTTCCAACTTCAACCGATTCGGTAAGATGTACCGTGTAATCATTCAGGGTACTCCGGAATCGACGAAGAATGTCGAAGCTTTGAACCGTATTCAGGTGAGAAACGGTGGCGAGATGGCGCCGATTACGCAGTTCGTATCATTGCGAAAAATTTACGGACCGGATATCATCAACCGTTTCAACATGTATACTTCAATTAAGGTCATGGTTTCTCCGGCCTCAGGTTATACATCAGGTCAGGCCTTGCAGGCTGTATCTGAGGTGGCTAAAAAGAACCTCCCGACAGGTTTCAGTTATGAATTGGGTGGTATGGCCCGTGAAGAGGCCCAGAGCAGCGGCAGTTCGACAGGTATCATCTTCTTGCTCTGTTTCGTGTTCGTATACTTGTTGTTGAGTGCCCAGTACGAAAGTTATATTCTTCCGTTTGCCGTATTGCTCTCTGTGCCGTTCGGTTTGATGGGTAGTTTCATCTTCGTCAATGGATTTGCCGCTCTGGGTAATATCTCGGCTTTGAAGTTGATTTTGGGAAGTATGTCAAATGACATTTACATGCAGATCGCCTTGATCATGTTGATGGGTCTGTTGGCAAAAAATGCCATCTTGATTGTAGAGTTTGCTCTCGAACGTCGTAAGATGGGTATGAGTATCAGTTGGGCAGCCGTCTTGGGTGCTTCCGCTCGTCTTCGCCCGATCTTGATGACATCATTGGCCATGATCATCGGTTTGTTCCCGTTGTTGATTTCAACCGGTGCGGGTGCTCATGGTAACCGTACATTGGGTGCATCAGCAATCGGCGGTATGTTGATCGGTATGATCTTCCAGTTACTTATTGTTCCTGTATTGTTCGTGGTATTCCAATACTTGCAAGAGAAAGTGAAACCGCTTGAATGGGAAGATTTGGATAACAGCGACATGAAGTCGGAAATTGAACAATACGCAAAGAAATAAGAAATATGATGCATAAAAGAAATATAATCATGATGGCGTGTGCAGCTGCTTTATTGAGCAGTTGCCACATCTACAAGGCATATAATCGCCCTGACACAATCGATACGGCAGGAATCTATCGCGATCCGATTTCGGAAACCGATACGTTGGCAACCTCTGACACGACAAATATCGGCAATGTCTCTTGGAGAGAAATCTTCAAAGATCCGAAATTGCAGGCATTGATTGAAGAAGGATTGGAAAATAATGTAGATATGCAAGCCGCTGTTTTGCGCGTGGAAGAGGCAAAAGTGTTGCTTACTTCGGCTCGCTTGGCTTATTTACCGACCATCAATTTTGCTCCGCAAGGGTCATTGACGACAATGGGTGGAAGCGATTATGTAAAAGCCTACTCAACACCGTTGTCTGCCACCTGGCAAGTCGATCTGTTCGGTAAACTGTTGAACGCAAGCCGTAGCCAGAAGATCTCGTTGCTTCAGAGTGAATATTCACAGCAGGCGGTTCGTTCGCAATTGATCAGCGGCATCGCCAATACCTACTTTACCTTGTTGATGTTGGACCGTCAGGTGGAAATCACCACTGAGACGGCAGACATTTACAAAGAGAATGTACGTGTGATGGAAGCGATGAAGACGGCCGGTATGACCACTGAAGCAGCTGTTACGCAGTACCGTGCAGCTTACGAAGCAGTTCAGGCGTCTTTGATCGAGTTGAAGCGCAGTGTCCGTGAGACAGAAAACTCACTTTCTGTGCTTTTGGCTAAGGCTCCGCAGCATATTGACCGTACAACTCTGGACGAACAAGTCATGCCGGATGAATTGATGGCGGGCGTTCCTTTGCAATTGTTGGAAAATCGTCCGGATGTGAAGATTGCTGAAATGACATTGGCGAAAGCTTATTACTCAACCAACCAGGCTCGTGCTGCATTCTATCCGGGCTTGAACATTACTGCTACGGCAGGATGGACGAACGGTTCGGGTATTACAGTTGCAAACCCGGGTCAGTTCATGTTTCAGGCCTTGGCTTCTTTGGCACAACCTATCTTCAATAACGGCAAATTGATTGCCAATTTGAAGGTTACCAAGGCAGAAGAGAAGATTGCTCAGATGAATTATCAGCAAACCATCTTATCGGCCGGCAAAGAGGTCAGCAATGCTTTGCATTTGTACGATGCTACCAACAAGAAACTGCTTCATGACAGAGCACGAGTTGCTGATCTGACGAAAGCGGTCGACTATACGAAAGCCTTGTTCCAGAATGCACAAGCAACTTATTTGGAGATATTAACCGCTCAACAGAACCTGCTGAGTGCTCAATTAACTGAAGTTTCGGACAACGTGCAGCGCATGCAAGCAGTCATTTCACTGTATAGCGCTGTGGGCGGTGGCCGAGAATAAAATCGAAGTTCTATGAGTAACACAAAAATTAGTCCGTTAGCTTACGTTGATCCGTCTGCTCAGATTGGAAACAACGTTACGATTCATCCGTTTGCCTATATTGACAAAAATGTTGTCATTGGCGACGATTGTGAGGTGAAGCCTTACGCCAGCGTTTTGAGTGGTACGCGCCTTGGAAAAGGAAACCGTATTTTTCAGAATGCCGTATTGGGGGCCGAGCCACAGGATTTCAAGTACAAAGGAGATGAAACGATCCTTCAGATTGGAGACAACAACGTCATCCGTGAAAATGTAGTGATCAACCGTGCTACTTTCCCTGAAGGAAAAACCGTGATAGGAAACGGCTGTTTCATTCATGAAGGATCACATATCTCTCATGACACGAAGGTGGGTAATTCATGTGTCATCGGATATGGCAGTAAGATTTCCGGTGATTGTATCATTGAAGATTGCGTGATCTTTGGCGGTAATATCTTGGCGAGTCAAGGTACACGCGTCGGTTCTTGGTCGTTGATCCAGACCGGTTCGCGTTTCCATAACGATATTCCACCCTATATTGTAGCGGCAAAAGAGCCGATCGCATACTATGGTGTCAATGCCGTTGTTTTGGCGCATGAGAATTTTTCGGAGAAGATCATCAAGCATATCAGTCATGCTTACCGTATCATCTACCAAGGTCATTGCAGTATCTTCGATGCTCTCTTGATGATTAAGGATCAAGTTCCGCCAAGTCCGGAGATTGAAAACATCATCCGGTTTATCGAATCTTCCAAATTAGGAATCATCCGCGAATAACGGAAACATACTTTACATAAGAAAGGCATGCCGCAATTTTTGTGACATGCCTTTTGTTTTATCTGTCGTTTGTCTATGAAAAAACAACGAATGAAAAACAACTTTTGGGACCCTCGAAAGCAATGAAAAAAATCATGCCGAGCTTTTCCCAAAATCATGCCGAGCTTTTTCCAAAAAGCTCCCGAACAATTTTGAAAAAGCTCCCGATGAATTATTGGTTGAGTGCCTTTACCTTTTCGGCGATCTTTTCCATCAACCATTTGGGGGTGGAGGTGGCTCCGCAGATACCTACCGTCGACACGAAGTCGGGTAGTCGGTCGGTAATCTCTTCAGCCGAGGAGATGAAGCAACTGTGCGGATTGGCTTTTCGGCACTCCTCGAACAACATTTTTCCGTTTGAGCTTTTTTTGCCCGCTACGAAGTAGACCCAATCATGTTCCGCTGCAAATTTTTGGATGTTCGGCAGGCGGTTGGCCACTTGACGGCAGATGGTATCGTAATAATTGAATTGTACATTGGGGGCAATCCGTTTCTCGATTTCGGCCACTACTTGTCGGAATCCGTCCAAAGACTTGGTGGTTTGTGAAAATAGTGCAATATCACGAGTAAAATCCAACCTATCGAGGTCGTCTACTTTCTCCACAACAATGGCAGTCCCTTCCGTTTGTCCTACCAAACCATTCACTTCGGCATGGCCTTTCTTGCCGTAGATCACCAACTGAGTGTGGCTGTTTTGCGTCTCTTGGTAGCAACGATGAATCCGTTTTTGCAGTTGTAAGACGACGGGACAGGTGGCATCCACAATCTGAATATGGTTCTCTTGGGCGACTTTATAGGTGGAAGGGGGTTCGCCATGAGCACGTAACAGAACTTTTACATCCTTCAAACGGGTGAAATCGTCGTGATCAATTGTGCGCAGCCCCATTGCTTCCAGCCGCTCCACTTCGAGGCTATTGTGCACAATATCGCCAAGGCAATACAATACGTCTGTATTGACCAGCTCTTTCTCTGCATGGTTGATGGCATTCACCACCCCAAAACAGAACCCTGATCCTTTGTCGATCTCTACAATCATCGTTTTTTTTACTTTTCTATACAGTGTCTATATTGAGCCAAGAGCCATGCTTTCTGTTCTTCTCGACTCATGTTTGAATTGTCTAATACCAAAGCTTCGGGAGCTTGGCGCAAAGGGCTCTCCTCGCGTGTGGAGTCGATATGGTCGCGTTTTTTGACATTCTCAAGCACTTCCTCGTAGGATACTTGTTCGCCTTTGGCTTGAAGTTCTGCCAACCGTCGCTGAGCACGCACTTCCGGTGAGGCTGTGATGAATAATTTCAACTCTGCATCAGGGAAAACCACGGTTCCGATGTCACGCCCGTCCATGACGATACCTTTTTCTTTCCCCATATTTTGTTGTTGGGCCACCATGGCTTTGCGGACAAATCCAAGTGCAGCAATCAGGCTAACCTTGTCCGCTACCTCCATGCCTCGGATCTCTTTCTCGACATTTTCCCCATTGAGGTAGGTGTCGGCTTTCTCCGTTGTGGCATTGAAGCGGAAAGAAATGGTTATTTGTGGCATGGCCTCCTTCAATGCTGCTTCATTAATGCGATTTCCTTCGATATATCCATGTCGAAGGGCGTACAAGGTAACGGCACGATACATAGCGCCGGTGTCAATATATACGTAACCGATCTCTTTGGCCAGTTCCTTGGCCATCGTACTTTTACCGCTCGACGAGTGTCCGTCTATTGCTATTACAATTTTCTTCATGATCTATGTTTATAGTTTAAAGCCGGAGAGGCTGGTGGAGATGCCGATCATCAGCGACATGGCTGACGGATGGTATTTGGCTACCGAGGCACTGACATCAAACATTTTGATATGCAAGCCGGCCCCTGCTGAGAAGCCTGCCAAAGCATTGCCGCCATCCAGTTTCATATCGAAGGATCGTTTGGGATTATACCCGACTCCAACCCAAAAATTGTCGGAAGGGAGCCAGTCGATACCGACCACCAAGTGCTTCATGAATGTTTTACCAAAACCGTCTCCTTTATTATCATCACTCGTTGTTGTCGTATTGTCAACCGTATCAAATTTCCAACGATTTAAATAGAGGGCCGTCAATGAGATACGTATCGGGGCATGTGCCATCTGTTTGGAGATACCCAGTTGGATATCCCATGGCATCTTTTGGCGCTCTTCGTAGTAGGAATTCAATTGGGCTCCGATGTTTTTCAAAGCCAATCCGAACGAAAATTTCTTGTCTGCATCATAATAACTCAATCCGGCATCGACGGCAAGCGCCATGGAATTGTATTCTGCCAGTGCCGAATAGATATATTTCAGAGAGAGACCACCGCGCCATTTGTCATTTAAGTCGTAAGAGAAGAATCCTTGCACGGAGATGTCTTTGGCATTGATGCTGCCAATCAACTGGTTATCTTCCGAATATTCGTCAATCTTGCCATAACTGAAGAAAGTAGCTCCCACACCCCAGGTTCCTCTTTCCTTAAAGGCTCTGGTGTAAATGGCACTTCCTGCTTGAATATCGGAGATGTAATTCAAGTAATGTAAGTTGACCATATTGTGCATTTCACCTCCGAGCAATGCCGGATTGTGGAAACCTAATGAGGGATCGCAT
>CAVJQR010000108.1:0-9575 GCA_963651605.1 Agathobaculum sp. | reverse complement strand
GTTGTACCCCCATCGTAAGAGACTTTCGTTCCGATATTGGAAATATTGTAACCGAAACTCCAAAGCGCTTCTGCATTGCCTAAGATCACATATTTTTCCAAATAACCTGAAACATCGGCAGCGAAAGCATTGGCCGGCACCATTTCATCATTTACATCAGCGCCCTGATCGGAACGAATATAGCGCAAAGCTACAGCCATAGAGTAAGCTTCTGATAATTTGCGGCTGTAACTTACGTCAAAAGCCATCTCATAGGGGTTGATTGTCATCAAGAGCGAACCACTTGTCGGATCGTAATCATTGATTTCACCAAAGGTAAAATAACGAATAGATGCGGCTATCGCTTGTCTATCGTCTGAACCCAATTTATAATATCCGGACAGATTTACCAGAGCAACATCATTCACCAATTTTCTCAACCATGGTGTATAGGACAATGAAACACCGGCAGCACTTGTATTGAATGCATACTTGGCCGGATTCCAATACTGGGAATTGGCATCTGGCAGAGTGGACACACCATTGTCACCCATACCACCTCCGCGGGCGTCTGGGGCGATAGACAGGGAAGGTACCGCAGTCGAAATCGGTGCAAACTCTGACTTTATATTATTTTCATCAGCCCATGTAGTGACAGAAGTCATCCACAATGCTACTGACAATAACAAGAATCTCCATTTATGATTTGCTATCATTTTCATCTATTCTGTTTCTTTTTTTCTAATAATCACGTTAATAATAACCCTATTTCTTCGTTTTTATTGTGCCAATATTATCATTTTCTTTGCTTCAGTCACCGTTTTGGAATTTCCATACCGCAATGAAGCACGATAAATATAGACACCCGGCCGCAATCTACCATTGCCATTTCCGTATAAATCCCATGTCAATTCATATGCCTTGAAGGCTTCAGAAGATCCGGTTTCTTCATGACTCCAGCGCAAGCGTCCTGTCATATCGAACACTTCCATCTTGACGTGCAACTCAGAACCCGGCAAATTATGATACATATAGAAGGTAACGCTCTCACGCGCCGGCATAGGTGAGGCATAAAGTTGCACCAATTGCGGTTTCATATTGGCGACGACTTCAAACGTAAATGTGTAGGTTGTCGAGTTATTCAGGACATCCCATACCTTAAACTCGGCCGTATGCTTTCCGGCAGCCAACTCAGGAATGGAGAAAAGTATCAACCCTGCTCCGTCTGTTCCGCTCACCTGATAATATTCATTCAAGTTATAACTTTTGGATTCTTGGTTGTCTATAATAAGCATAATGTCATGACCGATACTACTACCCGTCATGTTTATACCACTTTTATCCCATAATGAAACCACCAAGAGAGGGGTGGCATTCACTTGTCCGCCATCGACAAAGGTCGTATCATTCAAATAACAGTAACGAATCTCCGGCCCTTCTGTGTCGTCATCTCCGGTATCAGAAGATCCCCCTACCTTGAACGCCTCGAATGAACCTTGCGCCTCAGTGGTATCTTTCTCGTTTACAGCATAGAAATTCATCTTGCCATAATCATTCGAATAGGAAATATCTTTCGGTACTGTAAAGGAAATGGTAAAGTCGCCATTACGAACAGAATCTTTACCTGCGTACAATGTATTGGGATAGTCGGTATATTGAAATTTTTTCCCTGTGTTGAAATTATCCAAGGTCGTGATCGTCTGGCGACTATCCAATATTGTTGCCGTTAATGTCCCCGTGAAACCCGAATCTTTACTGCCGTCGGGTTTATACACTTCGCCTTGAATCGTCACTTTATCCAAAGCCTTGAGGGTCGGAGGTTCCTGTTCATTGACAGCTGTTCCATTAATTGACTTCACAACCACTTTGTAGTCCGGGAAATTCAACCGCAATGCAGGATCTCCAATCAAGACAAAATTCAATTTGTTGGAGTTGTATCCCAAACTTTTCTTCGAAGCTTGGATCACTTCGCCTAAGGTTAAATAACGTCCTTGCGAATTTTTCGTAAACAAGTTGTTGATAATGGATCGGTTGATCAGAAAGTTTTGATCTGAATAAACCGCACGTGTCGTTGTAAACAAGGCAATGCCACCGCTACTTCCATTCAAAAAAACCGATTCTCCGGCCGAGGTTGCCAACGCATCAAAACGAGAGAAATCACAAGTAGCCGTAATCCATAATGGCAGATAAGGGTAGGTTGCTTGTTGAATATCCGATTGTGTCAATACGGCTTCGTCGGACCAAGCGGTTGTACTGCCATGACCCGTGTAATTCAATACGACCAAACCGTTTTTCAGTTGCTTCTGCAATGCATTACGAACATCGGGATAAGACGCATTTCCCCCCGTTCTATCTTTCGTATAGGCATCAAAATAGAGTTTATTCACTCGGAATTCACTGAAATTGCTGTTGATGATTTCTGCCAATTCATCAGCTTGTTGCATATGAATCTGCTTGTTCGTGTCAGCATTTCCACCATCATCAGCAACAAAGGTAATATTGTTTTTCCAGTTTCCTAAGAGTGTATTATCCATATAATCTATCACTTTGTTCACTACGGCCGAGGCTTCAGCGGTTGTTCTGACCGGGAAACGACCAACCCCTATACACATTACATCATTAGCCAAAGTCGATCCGCTTTTATCTTCCAGAAATCCAAAATAATCATCTGTTGTATAGGATTCAATATTCACCGAATTGTTTGATTGATAAGAGAGAAGCATATTCTTAAGCAGGTTACTATTGGCGCTCCATTCGTGAGTCAATCCACGATTGTCGAATGCTGCATCACCAAAGAGCAGCAGATATTTCAACGATTGTGTCGTAGTGCTTCGATCATATAGCATCTTCAAAAAACGACGATAGGCAGTAGCGTCGGGAGTTCCACTGGAAAACTCATTGTAAATCGCCTCGGGATTGACAACAACCACACTCAATCCGTCACGAACACGGTGAGCTTCTGCCAAACGCTCCGCTTCAGAGGTAAAAAGCTCGGGAGCAATAATCACCATGTTCGGCTGTTCGATACCATGTAAATCTTGAGGATTGATCTCCCCTACGAGGGAAGGCGAATCTGTTACCTTGTCTTTGTCGAAAGCAATGAACTCCCGCAACTGACTTGTTGCGTCAATATTGAATGAATAGGTTCCGTCATCCAAATCACCTTGCACAATCTTCGGCGATTGTGTATCCGTTATATCCCATACAATCGTAGACGATGTGGCATTTCCCAAATGGAAACGCGAGACATTGTTTATAGCATCCGTACTGCGAAATGCCATTTGTGCATTTGTCATCTGCAATTGCCGGCGCATTTGAAAGCGGATATAGTCCAAATAAACATTCTGATCGCCCGATTGGCCGTAGGTTACCGTGAATGTTGTCTTTTCATTCTTCTCTCCTTTCCAAGTACCGGAACCGGAAACCGCCACGGCTTTCGTATAAGTATCGTCCACCCCATTGCTTGGCATTGTCAGGCGAACAATAGATTCATCGCCGGCTTTCAATGAAACAGACGTGGATCCTTTCACGGCTTTCGAGATGAAACGCAGTGTCACCTTTGCATCATCTGAAGTGATATTGGGCACAGTAAATGTAAAATTCCGGGAAGTTGTAGAGATAAACGACTCGCCAAACAATTCTCGTCCCGACTCATTGACTGAAACCTCGTCTTTTTCCCATACTTGATAATCATCAAAAGTAGAAATCTGCCGAACAGCACCATCAATCGCCTCCAAATTTTCCATCAAATTCACGTCGGTGGCATCAGTCACAAAGTAATATCCCGCTGTTGAGTAGGGATTATTCGTATGAGTAAAGCTGCTACTTTGCTTATTGTATTCCCATTTGATAGGCCCTTTAGCATAAAAATAGAGAGCGCCATCCGTCTTCCATACAGCAACAGACGGCACATCATCCAAGTAACCAGACTTCGAAAAATTCTCTTCAAGGGGCCATCCTCCATAACCATGGATGGAAACTGTAGAGAGATCCGAGAATCCCATTTTTTTCAAATCGGAGGTTGTCAGTCGGTATACACCGGACTTTTCCACCTTAATCTTAACCCATCTTCCGGATGAGAGCTGCGATTGTGACGCATAACGACTTTCATCCGCCCAAAGGGAGGCTGCATATAAAAAGCTTAAAACAATAATTCCTATTAATCGTTTCATCATACCATTATATTTTAACCACCGAGCCGAAGACGGAATCTATTATTCAGCGAACGTAAAAATCCAGTAATTTACGATCGCCCAAGTAGCCCTCCAAATGGTCTCCGATATGTACGGGGCCTACCCCTACCGGAGTTCCTGTATAAATCAAATCCCCTATCTTCAACGTAAAGAAGCGACTCACGTAAGATACAATTCTATCTACCGAAAACAACATATCAGCCGAACAACCTTGCTGTACACATTGCCCATTTATATCCAAATGAAAAGAAAGTGCATTAATATTACCGCCCGCTTCTTCTAACGGAATAAATGATCCAATTGCTGCTGAATTGTCAAAAGCCTTGCTCAACTCCCACGGAAGTCCCTGCTCTCGCAGCTTTCGTTGTAAATCTCTAGCGGTAAAGTCTATGCCGACTGTTACCTCTTGATAATAACGATGTGCAAAACGTTCCGCAATATTCTTTCCCAATCGATCGATCTTTACCACAAGTTCTGTCTCATAGTGTACTTCCGATGAGAAGTCAGGGATGAAGAACGGTTTTCCATCTTTCAACAATGAGGAATCCGACTTCATGAATATCGTTGGCTCTGTTAATTCTAACGTATGATGCAGCTCTTTATTGTGAGCCGCATAGTTCATGCCTACAGCTATTATTTTCATATTATAAATGAATTGTACTCAAACGATTAAACATAACCGCCAAATGTGCATACATTGAAGTGTTCTGGATGACAATATTTTCCGGTACGCGGATACGGAACGGCGTGAAGTTCCACAAGCCCTTGATTCCCCCTGCAATTATCTGATCTGCAATTTCTTGAGCTTTGTCCACAGGGACCGTAATCACCCCTATTGTTGCTCCATATTTTTTTTGACATGCAGGATAGTTGCTAATATGATAGACGGGAATACCATTGATAACAGTCCCGTCCAAATCCTCACGAACATCAAATCCTGCTACAATTTCCAACCCATATTGCTTCAGACCGGAATCTTGCAAAAGGGCAGCCCCCAAACTTCCCACGCCGAAAAGGAAAGCCTTATGTGGAGCGTTGAAGCCTAAAAAGCTATCCAAGGCCGTGATCAATTCGTCAACATCATAGCCGACACGTGTCTTTCCTCCAATTTTTACAAACGAGAGATCCTTGACGACTTGACTGGCATCAACATTTAGCTCTTTTGAAATCTGCGTAGAAGAGACCACAGTCTCCCCTCTGCTCTTTAGCAGTTTCACGAGAGCCAAATACCAAGGCAATCGTCTCAGCGATGGTTCGGGCACTTTCGACTTTGTCTTTATCTCCTCTTGTGTCATCATTCAAAACCTATCGTTTTTTATATTGTCGCTTTTTTACTGGGCAACATGGCGCAAATGTGTACGGATATACATCTTCAGTATGTGTATTGCAGTCTTATTGCTTCCCCCCTCGGGGATGATCAAATCGGCATAACGCTTTGTCGGTTCGATAAATTGTTCGTGCATCGGTTTCAAAACTCGGACATATCGTTCCATAACAGCCTCGGCAGTACGTCCACGTTCCAATACATCTCGCTGAATGACACGGATCAGACGGTCGTCAGCATCGGTATCAACAAACAATTTCAAATCCATCATGTCACGCAGTTCTTTATTGCACAAAGCCAAAATTCCTTCAATGATGACCACCGGGCGAGGATCAATATGAATTGTCTCCTCCAAACGCGAACATGTCTGATAGTAATATACCGGTTGTTCGATACTTTGTCCTTCCTTCAACTTCTGGATATGTTCCAACAACAATGGCCAATCGAATGCATCAGGATGGTCAAAATTGATCTGTTGACGTCGCTTTGCGGGGACATGACTGCTATCTTTATAATAAGAATCTTGCGGGAGAAGCACTACCTCTCCCGGATCCAAACTGTTCATGATTTCACGGACTACCGTTGTTTTTCCTGAACCTGTACCACCTGCTATACCAATAATTATCATAATGCTGATTTATCTGCTTTTTCTGTACTGCAAAGATACGACCATTTTACGGAAGTCTCCTTCGCCAAGGGCGTTTTATTTTACAGAAGCTGTAGCCGGCTCATACACTCCAAATTCCACAATCTGCGGATTTCCTTTCGATTCTTGCACACGAATCCGAACAGCATCTGCTTGAATCGGTGTAAAACGATGAATCTTCACGCGATTCTGGTTAGGAGCTTGTCCATTAAACAATTCATGCCATTCGCCGTTGGCTTGATACTCCAAAATGTATTTTTGCAAACAGCCCGCCACTTTTTCCGTGATGACAATCATACTTGCCGTAGAATTTTTGTCCAAGGTCACTTCCCAAAACGGTTTGTCCACAAACGGACTGGAGTCCCATTGTGTCGTAAAATCATCATCATTGGCGAAGTCCATAATCATCATGTCGTCGCTCCAAGACGATTCGCATGGGCGGTTGATCGCAATGTTCCGCTCAATAATCGGATCGTCGCAAGTCGGAACATCCACCATATGACCCGTATTCTGCCACATCTCCCCGATCTTTTTCAAAGCTGCCAATGAGTTGTCGTCCATCAATCCGTCACGGTTCGGGGCGGAGTTTAAGATAAACGTACAGTAGGCCTTGTTGTAAGGAATGATATTTTCGTTCACAATCATCTCCGGCGACTTCAATTCATCCGTAGGGAAACTCTTTTTCCAAAACCAAGTACGCTGCAATGGATAGCATGACATGGCCGGAAGCTGATTGGTTTCAGCCGAAATCTTCTGTCCCGCTCCTTGTTCATAGCAACGGATGTCGGAATAGAACAAAGCTTCTTGTGGATATTTTGCTCCATTCAAATCCATCACCAAACAATTCGGTTGGATCGATTTGACAAAATTATAGATTTCCGGAAACGAAATGTCTTCATACGAAATACGCCCCCAAGGAGCATCCCAGCCGTCGAACATGATTGTATTGATCGGACCGTAGTTGGTCAACAATTCGCGAAGCTGTTCTTTGATCATCTCCACTTTCTCCTTGGTAAACGGAAGATTGGCGCGAAGACGGTGGTGCGTATCCAAAATAGAATAATGGAACATGATCTGCATGCCACGCTTGCGGAAAGCATCTACCAACTCACGAATCACATCTCGGTGCTGTGGGCTGCTCATCACGCTGTAATCAGTCGTCTTTGTGTTCCACATACAAAAGCCGGCATGGTGTTTGGCTGAAAAACAAACGAACTTCATATGGGCAGATTCTGCTGCTTCCGCCCATTGGTTGCAATCCAATTTCGTCGGATTAAAAACTTCCGGCGACAAATCAGGGTCAGTCCAATCCGCCTCTTGGTAGGTAGGAAGGCCGAAGTGAACAAACAAGCCGAGGCGCAA
The DNA here is from genome assembly GCA_963651605.1 of Agathobaculum sp. Classification (GTDB taxonomy): domain Bacteria; phylum Bacteroidota; class Bacteroidia; order Bacteroidales; family Tannerellaceae; genus Parabacteroides. The sequence goes on along the minus strand of CAVJQR010000108.1, from coordinate 2,071 downwards.
ATCAACAAACTCTTGCTGCAATTGATGCAACGATTTCGTCTGCGCCATGAGGTTTGTCGCCATCAGCAACAACCCCGCAGATAGTAACATTTTCAATTTTCCCATATGATTTCATATTAATATAGTGCGAATATACGGTTTTTGTTGAAAACCACAAAACACTAAATTATTGTTTCATAATAAAATATTCATACATTTGCGCTTTATAAAAAGAAGGATTGATAACCATATTATTAAATTAAAGCTTATATTATGAGAAAGTATTGTTTTTTTCTAACCTGTTTTTTCCTATTCAGTTATGCCTCCGCACAATGGCGAGTTGGAGGGAAGATTGGAGCAAACTTTTCCAATTTAGTGGAAGGGGAACGAGCTGAATTTGTAAAACAACGAGTGGGGTTTCAAGTAGGCGCAGTGAGTGATTGCCAAATAAACAGATGGTTGTCGTTACAAGGTGAAGTATTGTTTGCACAATATCATGTTCTTTATGACAACTATTTGCTGGATATGACCCACCCTATTGAGGCGGTTTATCCAAAAATTCAAGATCCTTCTATCCGAACCTATGAAATAGATGTACCTATAATGGCCAAGTTTACGCCCTTTCAAGCGGTACGGGGATTTAAAATTGAAGCGGGCGTACAACCCGGGTTCTTTTTGAAAGAACGAATTAGTGCCGACTCTCAACACTATGAGCGCACCGATTTGCATGACCGAAACAGCGTCAATTGCTCATTGTTGTTAGGTTTGGCTTTCGAGTTTCCCGCCAATTGGTTCATAGAGACCCGCTATGTTCGGGGATTGACCGACAATTACCAAGATCATTCCGGTCTGAAAACCAGTGCCGTCCAATTGTCTGTCGGTTATCTTTTCCATTGGTAAAACTCGCTCTGTCGAACATTTTTACAGAGCCAAAGACAATTATTTTTTGTTTGTTTCGATGACATAAAAAAAGATGCCCATGTTTTAAAAAAAAGTTCGGCATCTTTTTTTATTTTCCTCCCGAACATTTTAGAAAATGTTCGGGACCTTTTTTTGCACGGCTTTGCGTAGCCAAATATTACTTCAAGCGAGATTCGATATCCCCCACAAGGCTACTTGCTCCAATACGGAACAGGTCTTTGTTCAACCATTCGCTACCCAATACCTCTTTCACGATTGTGTAATATTTCACAGCCTCCTCGGCTGAACGAATACCACCGGCCACCTTCAATCCAACCTTGCGATCCGTCAGAGCATGATACTGCTTGATTGTCTTCGCCATAATATAGGCAGCCTCCGGAGATGCACCGGGATATCCTTTCCCTGTCGATGTCTTAAGAAAATCAGCTCTTGAATAGAGGGCCAAAATAGAAGCTTTTTGGATATTATCTGCCGTTCCCAATGCACCAGTTTCAAGGATCACTTTCATCTTGGCATTACGGCAACTGTCTTTGATTTCCTCCAATTCATCGCAGAGATCCTCATAGTTTTCTTCCAAAAAACAGCCTAAGTTGATTACAACATCGATTTCATCTGCACCTTCCATCACACACATGGCTGTTTCTGCCACCTTGATTTCAGTAAATGTTTGCGATGCTGGGAATCCCGCACTGACAGCAGCGATATTGACATCCTGAGCGGTTAATGCCTGCTTCACCGTTCCCACGAAATAAGGATAGACACAGATGGCAGCCACATTAGGCACATCCGGCCGAGTTCCCTCGAAATCGTTCACCGTGTCCGTCATCTTCCAAATGCTTTCTTTCGTATCCAATGAAGTCAATGAGGTTAAATCAATAAAACCATGCAATGCTTTCAACACTTCGGGGGTGAAATTCTCGGTGGTATGCTTCTCCAACAAGGCATTTACTTGCAATGATACCTCCTCGTTGGTTCCGACCGGTTCAAACTTTCCGAAGGCCTCTTTATATTTATCGCCATTCACTTTTGAAAATTCTTCCGGACGATCGCTCCATCCTTCTTGGTTGTTGAACTGTTCCATACGTTATAATTTCTGATTGTTGATATGTCTGAATTTATCTCTATTCGTTTTCTTTTCCAAATTCTTTTGGAAAGCTTCCGTCAAATCTAC
>CAVJQR010000107.1:0-9603 GCA_963651605.1 Agathobaculum sp. | reverse complement strand
ATCTTTTAGTTTAATCTACAAAAATATAAATGTTTTCTTTAGATATATTTAACTAAAATAGTTAAATAGATTCCGATGATTGAGAGACTTTAGAAATAGGCAAAATTCCCTATTCAAGAGAAAACCGAGCCGGGTGCTTCATCTAAAAGAAGGATAGTCGCCAATCGCAGGAAAAAAGGCTTCGGGTAGCTTTGAAAATTGTCGGCAGTACTTGAAAAAACATTCGGGAGTAAACTCGAGTTTTATGCGGAGAAAACTGCAGTTTGGTCGGCATGAAACTGCAGTTCACTCCCGAGAAAACTTTTCAGAACTCGAGAGCAGTTGAAAAAATACTCCTTTACAATAGAAAAGAAGGTGGGCATACACAAACAAAGAGTAACAATGAATGGATGTCATCATTACTCTTTGTTCGTTTTGCTGCTTCTTACACTTGGGGGTTGTTTATCCCTTGATCATGGTAAGAATCATCTTGAACCGTTTGACGGCATAGAGGGCATGCGGTACATTAGCCGGCATGATCAGCATCTCGCCCGTATGAACTTGGAAGATTTCGCCGCCGACATGAATCTCGGCTTCGCCGTCCATAATCTCGACGATTGCATCAAACGGAGCCGTGTGTTCACTCAGCTGTTGGCCCTCATCGAAGGCAAAGAGGGTGATGTTTCCGGCCGGATTGAACGTCAACTGCTGGCTGACGATGCTGCCGGCAGAATACTCCACGCGGTCTGCTACCACAAACGGAGTCTTGGGTGTTTCGATCTTCTTCATAATTACTTCTGTTAATTGTTTATACTTCTTTCATTCACTATTCGAGAGTGGTCAGGATGTTGAGGTAATAGACGCAAAAATAGTAAATTCCTGCAAGAATAAAGGCGACACCTACCACAAGATTCGCTTTTTTCTGTACGACTGTCACCTTGTTGCAAAGCTTGCCGAGGCGCGACATACTGAAGCTGACTACCCACGCCGTCAGCACCACAATGATGCTGGAGCCGATGGCGAACAGCGTCGGATAGATATATCCTCCTGTTTCGACCGCCGACATGGGCAGCAGCATGCCGAAATAAAACACACCGCTGATGGGACAAAATGCCAAAGCGAAAAGAAGCCCCAACACGAAAGCCCCCAGCGTGCCCGTCAGCCGTTTGCTTCGTTCCGTCGCATGGAAGCCGAATTTCTTCAGCGGCAAGCGATGGCCGAAGAGCAAGAACAGGCCATAAAGCACCAACGTTGGTGCCAAAACATAGCCACCATGCTCACTCACAAACGCCTGAATGTTGAAAGTGCTGGCCCCTTGACGGAGGATAAATATACAAACTATACCAAGCAAAGTGTAGGTAACGATGCGCCCCAAGGTGTAGACCAAGCCATTCACGAAAGAACGGCGCCCACCTTCGACATCCCTCCCGATGAATGCCAACACCATCACATTGGTCGTAAACGTGCAAGGACTCACGGAAGTGAGGAGCCCCAACAGCAACGCCGTGAAGAGAGGAATGGTGCTGGCATCAAGCAACTGATTAAGGAATTCTTCCATTATTTCAGCATCTTCTCGATCTCTTCAGCCAAATGTTTTCTGAACTCTTCCGTATTCGTGCGAGCATTCTTGATGGCATACTGAGACAAGTTATTGACTGTTTCCTTACCATCGGCATTGTGTTTTACCAACACGAGCGATGTCCATGCGATCTGATATTTCTCTGCAATAGCTTTGTTGGCTTCTTGCGAAAAATCGATTACTTTATATACCACCTTTCCCTTGGCGTTCTCTTTGAAAGTAGCAGCCACCTCTTCCGAATTCTTCTTGATAGCCTTGCAAGTCTCGCACTGTTTTACGCCATGGAAGACGATCACCTCTACTAAATTACTGTTCTCGGCAGCTTGACCAACGAAGCTACACAAACAAACGGCCATGACGGCCATCATAAAAATTTTCAATGTTTTCATTTTATTCTCATTTTAAATGGTTTATATTCAATTGATTATTCGGCAGATTTAATAAATCCTTTGACTTTTTCGACCGAGAGCTCACTGCCTTGCGACACGACCTTTTCGTTGATAACCAAGGCCGGCATCTGCAACACTTCATACTTGAGCGCTTCGTTGATGTCATATACAAATTCGGGCTGACAGTCGATTTCCATCTCGCTCACCGCCTGTTCGACGTTGGCATAAAGCTGGCTGCAACAAGAACAACCGCCACTCAACACTTTGATGTCCAATTCTTTTTCCATGTTTCTTCTTTCTTAATTATATGTTTTACTAAAAATTATCATTTACTACCAATCAAAATTCCACAAACAGACCCAACTTCATCCAATGCCGGTCGTGACGATCCGGTTCGGGACTCACTGTATGTTTTCGAGCCGATGGAATACTTTCCGCATAGCGGTCGGCATCATATACCACATCATTCAAGCGATGACCGTTCACCCACATCCATTGCACGACTACTCCCATACGGCCAAATTCAAAAGTATGCGCCACCTCTGCATCGAGTCCTATCACATCAGCATTGTAAGCATAGTAGGCATAGGTGGAGAAAGCATGCTGATATTCCGTATGTCGATCCATGTCAACCCCCACCCGATAAGCATGTTTCGGGGCAGTCGTATGGCCATAGCCGGCAGTTAGCCGAGCATCCAGCAACCGTGATGCATGCTTCAGCTCGACTCCGCCCTGTGGAGTAAGCAAGGCGTTATGAAGCAAATAGTTATATCCGCGATACTTCTCTTTCCGTTCATAATAACGGACCCCACCAAAGAGCGATACCGTATTGGCATCAGTCAAGTAGGCTGAGAGTTTGAGTTGGGCCTGCCCCTCAAGTGCATTCATCGTGTAACGGTCCTGTTGACCAATCTTTCGGTAGTCGTATACATCAACACCGTCGACCGTGGCCGACACATAACGCTCGAATACATACTCCCTACCTTTGCGTTGTGATGATGCCATTCGGCCATTCATAGAAACGCCCCACGAGTCGTTGTTCCAAAGAGCTGCAACATCAGCACGAAGACGGTTGGTCATCGCGCGGTAAAGGTTGAGCTTATGGATATTCTCCTCCGTATTCATCTTGTCGAAGCTATAACCGATGCGGGCTGTAAGACGAAATGGCCGAGTAGCATCTGACGCATAAGAGAGGTTTGTCTCATACGACTGCTGATGCTGCTGGTGCTTCATCGAGTTGTAAATCGGACTATGAATGTAGTCGTACATACCAAATCCATACTCCATGAAGAAACCTGCGAACTGTCCGGAGCGAAAATGGTTGATGGCTGCATGTTGTCGGTGAAGCTGCCAGTCGAAGTCGAGAGCGACCCGACTACCCTCGCCCAACTTATAAGCCACCCCTCCCTTGAGAGTAAACCACGATGTGATATTTTCAATGCGGGGGTCGGTCTTTCGAAAAGCAAAATCGCCCTTATACTCGCCAGAAAAGCCGAAGGTAAAACGTGTGGATGGACGATAACTGTACGCTACCAATAGATTGTAGGTCTCGTACCCCACGTTGCCACCTGTCGAATCTGCCACAACATACGGCCAATAAGTCTGAGGTGAACGCAAAGCATTCCAACCGATATTTTCGTGGCTCCCTGCTGTAAAAGAAGCTTTTCCATAGAGAAAATTTTTCTCGTCGCGCATCATTGCCCCTGCCTTTACGGAATAGTCTTTGAAACGATTTCCTTCGGCCGGTACAAAATCGCCCTTCATCCGCCCCTCCGATCCATCAATTGTAACCGTCAATGGATAAACCCGAGGTGTAGACTCCGGATTGTCATTGAAAAAGGAGCGACGACTATCAAAGCCAAATGACATCAATGCAGGATTGGAGAGCAGTGCATCGCGCATCTGTACCTCAGGGCGTAGCCCCATCTGTTGCCATTCCGTCTGCAAAGGCGAGTTGCTATCGTCAAACAGCATTGACTCTTGGGCTCCGGCTCCGCACGGAAAGAGCGCCAAGGCAATGAGTACTCTATATTTTTTTATCCGGTTATTGTCCATTCGTACAATTATATTTTCTATGCTTCGTCTCATTTACGCATCCTTTTTTCTTGAGGTTAAAGACTGAACGACAGCTCTGCTCCAAAAAAAGCTTTCTTCCAATTACGGGTGTTCTGCATATAGCGGTTCTTGTAACCGGGATTGATGTCGAGTATATTGTTGACAAAGAAAGCGACCTTGGCCCGACGACTAAACTCTTTGGTGAGCTTGAAGTTGACCGTCAGCGAGACGGGTTCTTTTTCGTAATAATCTTCTTTATAAATATGGTAGTGACGCCACGTCAAATCACCGGCATCAATTTTCTGAAGAATGTCGTCTGTCACGTTCTGATAAACGCCGTCGCTCCCATAATAATAGGTAGGATATTCATCCCCATTGAGCCGTTTGACATCATTCATCCAAATGATTTGGAAAAAGGTCGTAAACACCATCTTGTACCGTGGAATGTTAGTATTGAACCACACATTGGTATTGAAAATTCGGCGGCGGGTCACGTCGTCGTTTTCATACACGCCCACATAGGGCAATGGCTTGTTGTTATCACGGAAGGTCGGGTGATATTCCACGGGAGCAGTCTGCCCATATTCCGTTTGATAGTAGGCTCCGTTCACCTCGACAGTCGTGGCCAACGGACGGATCTTCGGGAAAGCCAAACGATATTCAAGGCCTTTTTTCTCCGTCTTCACGCAATTGGTCACAACCGGCATATCGACAAACGTATTATACACCTCTTCGTTATAGTCATCCTTCGTCGGTCGGTGTCCGACTATTGCCTGCCCACCTTTCGGATCCATGTAACGTAAATAGGTAACGGGGTGATAGTTCGTCAAACTCCCAAAACCATTGTTGGATTTTTCGCTGAAGATTGTGAGCGAGAGTTGATAGTCCTCGTAACTGAAATCCACACCTCCTTCCCATTTATTGTTCTTGTTCGGACGGAGTTGGTAGTTGGTCACATCATACTTTCGGGTATCTGTCAGCAAATTATTGTTCGGATCGTTTTGCTTAACATAAGCACTAAGCATAATCAAGTCCTTATAGACAGGGTCCGGATAGATATAGTCCAACGTAGGAAGCTTGTTCTCCTGACCATAACCTGCGCGAAGCATGGTTTTTAAAGGCTTGCCATTGATGGGAATATTGAAAGAAATGGCGCCATTGATACGGGGCTCGGCCACAAGTTCTCGCAGTTCAGTATATTTTTCATTCAAATTAAACATCTTCGTGAAGCGGACTCCGGCGTTTAAAGCAATATCGAAATAGTCATTACTATGCATGAGTTGCTCCTCGACATAGGCAGCACCAACCGATAAGGCGGGAATGGAATAATTGGGAGTAGGGCGAACATACTCGCTATCATCGGGATAGGGGGGACGATTCATATCGACCACTACCCCATCGCCTCCGTTCTTGGTGTATTTCCATTCGGCACCATAAATGAGTTTGTTCTTCAACCAAGAGGTTTCAAATACGCTCTCTGCGTTGAGTTGGTTCAAGACTGAAAGAGGGCGATTCTCGATCGAAAAGGCACTATAATAGGAGGACGGAAGAAAAATTCCCTCATGCTCTCCCTCTTCACTGTTGATGGGCGACGGCAAAGGAATATCGAGTTGGACATAACGGTTGCGGTCAATACGATCATAGGCGTAATCTACAGAAGCAATATACTCAAGGTTGTCCATCCACTTGCCCAATTCAGTAAAGCGAGCCTTGAAAGCCAAGGCCGTACGCGAGTACTTGTTCTTGAACATCTCGTTATATTCTTCCACCAATTCATCTTCTTTTGCTTGATTCAATGTATAGGTTTCGGAAGCACGGAAGAAAAGAAACAGAGGTTTTCCCCATGCCGTAATGGAATTGTTCCAGGTCAATTGGCCCGTGAGACGGCTATATTTACTCAAAGGATCCCGGCGATCATCATAAACGGAAGTATAATCGACTCCGGCATGCAGATAACCTGCATTGCGAGGAAGACGGAAACCTTTTCCCGCATAGACGAGTTTCGTCAAAGGGTCGGACTTCAATCGGATTTGCAATGGAGTCTGCCCGGCCTTCGAACTAAGGGACATGACGCCGGAAGATAGGTTACCCCATTTGGCGGATGAAATACCTTTCACAATTTCAATGCGTTGCACATGATCAGTCGACAGCGTCTTAAGGTCAACTCCCTTGTTCCATCCCAAACGGGAAGAGTATTCGTCTGAGCTTTGCATACCACTGATCTGAGAGCGGTAACCATCATTGTCAATACTGATGCCGTCCATTACCACAGCCATACCGAGCGATGTGTTATCGTCGCTGCCCGATTGGCGCAAACTGATTCGACTGAAACCTGTGGCATTGGATTGTTGATAAAGGCCACCCGGCATCAATGTCATCACCTCTGCCACCGATGTGGGTTGGATATGCTCCAAGGCTTGCTGATTGATGACGGCCGACGATCCTTTTTGCGGGTCATATTCTGCCATCACAATCACTTCGTCCAGTGCGAAACTTTGGGGTTCAAGGTCTATTTCATGGAGTCTTTGTGCACCGGCTGTCAGTCGAACTTGCCGTTCGACGCAGTTTATGTAGTTGACATTAACCGTATACGCTTCTCCCTTAACGGCAGTGAATTGAAAGCGCCCTTCAAGATCGGTCAAGAGAGTGAGGTTCAACTCCTTCACTCGCACCGTGGCAAAGCTGAGCACCTCCCCGTCTTGGGCATTACGGCAACAACCGCTTACCGTCACTTTGACGGGCTCGGCGGCTGTCGACGCGAGTGTCAGCAAACACAAGAGGAATGTAAAAACATATCGAATCATGTGCTCACAGCTTTAATAAAACATATATTCAGAGTAGAGAAAGTCAATCAATTATTTCTCCATCCTTTAGGATATCCCTTGAAATCGGAACGGGTTTCGATCACCATATCAGAAGCCGAGTCGTTCGTGTCTTGCAATTTGCCGTTTGATGCTTCAATACGATACATGAAGGTACTGCTATGGCAAGCCAGGGTGGCACCCGTCTTGTACATAGTGGCAATCGCATAGCTCTTGTCTACCTCAACCGGCAATGATTTTGTCTCGAAGTTACCCCAGTAAGGAGTAGTTTGCGAGGTCGTTTCCACACCATCAACAATCAGACGAGTCGGTATCTTATAGCCCTGGTATTCTTTGATTTCCGAATTGATATTACCCTTTTCCTTGTAAGTAAGAACGTTCTCTTTCTTGAAAGCATCCCAATCAATACCGCTACCATCGAACATGAATACCGGACGAATTCCGTAAGGATGCATCCAAGCCGTCACGCCATTCGGCAAACTGTTGGAAAGTTTGATCATGTTCGGTACTTCCGGATTGTCTGTTACCTTTCCGTCTTGGCGAGCATCTTCATCAGCCAATTCGAAATCGGCACCTGACAAATCGACGGGAATACCCGTATCATCTGCTTTTTTCTCGTAATACTCCGTATGATTCAATGCCGAAGATGCAATTACATACACCTCATTGGGTTTCAACACATGCGTATTGCCATCGCCGGGAATCATATACATATTGGCCACAGAGACGAAATCCGGCAGCAAAGCGGTCAAAGTATTGCAAGGCAAAGTGTTCATGTTTGAACTCTGCGCAATAACCAAACTATCCACACAAATATCATGGTCGGAGTTATTGGCAATGACCAAGTACTGATCCGGGTGCATCATCTTTCCACCATAAGTTCCACCATTGTAGAAAATTTCCTTGAATACGATGCCGTCCATCGAACCGCTATACGATTTGATGATGTGTTTTACTTCCACCTTATAGGTCTCTGTCGATCCGAACTGTACAATACCTGTTGTTCCAAAGTAGTCTTTATTGTCGACCAATCCGGAAACCTCAATACCATAGCTTCCCTTGTCGAGTGTAAAAGTCGTAGATCCCTCTTTCGACATATTTTGTGTATAAGTCTTACCATCACGTTGAGAGGAGAGTGTTACCAAGAAGGCGGAATAATCGGTCACCTGATCATCTGTTGTCGGTGCTTCCGCCTGGATAGTTAACTGGATTTTTTCGTCCACAATGTCGTTCTCATTGTCACTACAAGCGGCCACCACCAGACCGGCAATCGCCACCAATGCTGCCTTTGCATAAATACGAAATTTCATATTACTGATAATTTTAAATTAGTTGATTGATTCGTTATTTTCTGCTGCAAAGGAAGCCTTTTTTCGAAGCACGCTGCTTATACAAATCAGAAGTTGAATGACACTTTTCTGCAATCACCATCAAAATACCAACATGTAGGTATTTTTTCACCATCAATACTCACAAAATGAGCTTAACCTTGTAACATTTTGAGAAAATGTTCGCGATATTTTTCGGGAGTATAACCCGTCTTTTGCTTGAAGAATCGGGTAAAATAGCTGGGCTCATTAAAGCCTAACTGGAATGCCAACTCCTTGAAACTCTTCTTTCCTGCTGCAATTTCCCGCTTGATTTCGAGAATCAGCCGGTCTTGGATCACATCCTTCACCGTGCGTCCCAACACCTTTTTGCAGATATCATTCACTGCTTTGTCGGACATTGACATTTGCTCGGAATAGAAAGTGACATCGCGGTGTTTGATATAGTTTCCTTCGATCAGATCAAGCAAGTCAGCAGCCTTCCGTTTGCTGCCGACAATCGCATTGCTTCCAAAGATCGGCCCCATATGAATGAAGAGAGCTTTGAAGTAAGCTTCCATCAACGAATAGCGACAACCTCGCTCATATTCTGTCGTAATAAGGTGCACCATCGAACGGCAAAGATCGCATTTCCGTTGGTTGATAATCGTATTGACTGCAAAGGCCGAGCGTGGGTAAACATCCACATCGACAATGCTATTGAAAAACTCGACCGACAAGGCGATGACAATTCCGCGCTTGCCCGTCCGATCAAGGCGATGAAGCTGATAGGCAGAGATAAAATAAAAGCAATCTGCCTCAACAGGATAGTCACCAAAATCGATTTGAATGGTGTCTTCCCCGCTCACGTCGGTAAACCACACCAGCTCGTAATAGTCGTGCTGATGGATATTTTTACGGTCATATTCGGGAGTGTTCTCAATGGCCGTTATCTTGACAAAATCATTTTCCAAACTCATCTTGACAACAAAATTAGTGGTTCGAAATGAGCAGGTCAATACCTAAAAATAGTTATTCTATAAGAGAAAACGAATGTGGTAGGTACAAGATTAAGGTTCATGAAGAAGATTCTCAAAATGAAAAAGGCCATTCGGCAAAGCCGAACAGCCTTTTCATATCTCAAAGAGGTATTTTTTACTTCTTGTTGCGGTTGCCATAACGGCTCATGAACTTATCAACACGTCCGGCAGTATCCACCAATTTAGATTTACCTGTATAGAACGGGTGAGAAGTGTTAGAGATTTCGACCTTTACCAACGGATAAGTTACACCATCGATTTCGATTGTCTCTTTTGAATTGACAGTTGAACGAGTGATAAACATATCATCGTTTGACATGTCCTTGAAAACTACAGGACGATAATTTTCGGGATGAATACCTTTTTTCATTGTTTTATTGTTCTTTTTAATTTATACTTTCTTATATATATTGTATGGTAACCGGCATATAT
>CAVJQR010000106.1:8478-9621 GCA_963651605.1 Agathobaculum sp. | reverse complement strand
ATTTTACGCAAGTCGTCCCGTTACGGTCGACTATTTCATCGAAATTATATAGTTTCATATCAAATAAGAATTAACCCTCTAATTAGCAGCCCAAAAATAATATAAAAATTGTTTGTCTCGTTTATTTAACGATTCTTTTTCTATTTCGGTGTATAAACATTTGCATGAAAAAACTAACTTTGTCGAAAAATTAGGGCAATGTTCGAACGGTATACAGCACGAATTAAGGAGTTTTACTATAAATATTTGTCGTGGATCAATAAATATGTATTGGTCACGCTGGGGGTTATCATCTTGATGAACCTCGACTACGACTACAGTTTCGTGAAACGCTACAAGAACGATGCCAAGATCCGTCAGCTGCAGCGCGAGATCAAGTTCTATCAGAAGAAAATTGTTGAGGACCGCAAAAAGTTGGACGAGCTGCAAACCGACAAGGATGGCCTTGAACGTTTCGCCCGCGAGAAGTATTTTATGAAGCGTGCCGACGAGGATGTTTTTATCATTGACGAGAATTGAATCCTATGAACCAGTCTGCGAGAAATATATTGTTTGCCGTATCGGGCGTTTGTCTGTTGCTTGGTGCCTTGTTGTATTTGGCAAAATGGATCGTGGCCCCTTATCTCTTTGCCGTAGGGGCGGCCGGAATTTTGGTTTCATACCTGACCCTTCCGACTGATGGCATGAAGTTCCGACAGAAGCGATTGCATCGTTTCAATATCTTGGCGGGCATCCTGATGGTCATTGCTTCGGCCTTGATGTTTAAAGGCAAGATCGAATGGGTGCTGTTGCTTACTATTTCCGCTATTTTTCAGGCGTATGCTGCTTTTGTGGGTGGAAAGGAAGAAAAATAAGCATGCCGAGCTTTGAAAAAACAATAGTCCGGTTTTGAAAAAGTTTCTCGGCATCGAACTGCAGTTTTCCCCCGAATGAACTGCAGTTTTCTCGGCACAAAACTCCGGTTTACTCCCGAATAAACTCCGGTTCGCTCTGCTTAAACTTTTCAAAAACTATCAGGAAACCATTTATGGATACGGGAAGATTTTGTCGTTTGTTCCTCAATGAAGGAAAAAAGATTAATAATCGTTACATTTCTTGCATTATTATAATAATGTTATATCTTTGTAGATAGAAAATAAATAG
>CAVJQR010000106.1:0-8468 GCA_963651605.1 Agathobaculum sp. | reverse complement strand
AAAGACAAAATGAAAAACACTCCGATAGATTATAAAACAGCAGAGGAAGTCATAAACGGGTATCATTTGCCCGATTTTGGAAAAGCAACGATTCGTGAAGTCGTGGCTATTTCGAACGAGTTGGAACAACGTACCGGCAAAGAGTTTATCCATATGGAGATGGGCGTTCCGGGGTTGAAGCCCGCTCAAGTAGGAGTCGACGCCGAAATCAAAGCCTTGCAGCAAGGCATAGCTTCCATCTATCCCAATATTAACGGACTGCCTGCCTTGAAAGAGGAGGCTTCACGCTTTATCAAAGCATTTATCAATGTGGATATTGCCCCTGAAGGTTGCGTTCCCGTTACCGGTTCGATGCAGGGAACTTATGCTTCGTTTTTGGTGTGCGGACAATGTACTCCCGGCAAGGATACCATATTGTTTATAGATCCGGGCTTCCCTGTCCAGAAACAGCAGATAGTCGTGATGGGGTATAAATATGCTTCGTTTGATGTTTACGATTATCGTGGCGACAAACTGAAGGCAAAGCTGGAAGAGTATCTCTCGAAAGGCAATATCGCAGCCGTGGTCTATTCCAATCCGAACAACCCGGCATGGATCTGCATGACGGAGCAAGAACTGCAGACAATCGGCGAATTGGCCAACCGTTACGATGTGATTGTCATTGAAGATTTGGCTTATTTCGCCATGGACTTTCGCAAAGAGTTGGGCAAACCGTTTGAAGCTCCTTATCAACCGACGGTTGCTCGCTATACGGACAATTATGTAATGCAGATATCAGGATCGAAAGCATTCAGTTATGCCGGACAGCGTATAGGCGTCACGGCCATTTCCAATAAACTGTATCATCGTGCCTACCCTGGCCTGACGGCCCGTTATGGAGGTGGAACCTTTGGAACGGTCTATATTCACCGTGTGTTGTATGCTCTTTCGTCGGGCACAAGCCACTCGGCTCAATATGCTTTGGCTGCCATGTTCAAGGCGGCTTCTGACGGAACGTACGATTTCGTGTCGGAGATCAAGGAATATGGGCGCCGTGCTCATCGCTTGAAACAGATATTTACGGCGCATGGATTCAAGATTGTGTACGATCATGATTTGGACCAACCGGTTGCCGATGGCTTCTACTTTACGATTACCTATCCGGGTATGACGGGTAGCGAACTGATGAAGGAGCTGATCTATTACGGAGTCAGTGCCATCTCTTTGGGTACGACGGGAAGCAATCAGGAGGGGCTCCGCGCTTGTACGTCGTTCATCAAAGACAACCAATATGGGTTGTTGGACGAAAGACTGACCTTGTTTGAAGCCAACCATCCGCTTAAATAAGTAGGAAGAGGCCTGTTCTTGTCCTATAGAAACGATACCGGTGTCCCATTTTAACTCTAATTCGTATGGTTGCAAACAAAAATATATTCAAGGTGGTTCACAACGAACTGTTGCCAATGCCGGGCCGATTGCTGATCTCCGAGCCTTTTCTTAGGGATTCTTACTTTCAGCGAGCGGTTGTGTTGTTGGTAGAGCACTCGACGGAAAGCGGTAGTTTGGGCTTTATCTTGAACAAGAAGACGACGCTCACGGTCAATGCTGTTATACCTGAGTTTGAGAATCTGCCGGACATCCCTATCTATTTGGGCGGTCCGGTGGCTTCCGACCGGTTGTTTTTCGTCCATTCCTTGGGTGAAGAAATCGTTCCCGATTCGGTAAAGATCAATGACAACCTTTACTTCGACGGCGATTTCAGTGCCTTGAAAGAGTATATATTGAAAGAAAATGGGGTTGCAGACAAGGTGAAGTTCTTCATCGGTTACTCCGGTTGGCAGATTGATCAGCTGAAGAATGAGATAAAATCCGATTCGTGGGCTGTCGGTTTGCCTGACGATGCAAAAGTATTGGACGATGTTGATGAGTCATTTTGGAAACATTCGGTAGCCAAATTGGGTAAGAAATATCTTCCGTGGATACAGTATCCTAAAGATCCATATTTGAATTGATCTTTTGGAAGAAGATAACATCTTGATAACCGGCCGGGGTTTGGATCCAATCTTTGAAGAGCCCTTGCTCGATGTAGTGGCATCGACGAAAGAGAAGAATGCTGGCTTCGTTCCCGACGGGAACATGAACATACAGCTGATGGATCTTCAAAAATTGGAAAGCATACTCCTCCAATAATTGCAAGGCTTGCGTAGCCCATCCTTGTCGTTGGTAGGGCTTGTCTATTAGTATTCCAACTGAGGCGCGGTGGTGGAAGGGGTCGAAATCGAAGAGATCTACCAATCCTATCACGGCTTTTGTCTGGAGATGTTCGACGATAAAGCGCACTTGCCGCATCTCGTAGATGTCACGGTGCGACTCGGCAATGTATTGCTTGAGCAGGTATTTGGAGAAAGGTGCTAATGTAGCGCCGACAACCCACAAGTCCGTGTCATTTTCCCAGCGGTAGAGCACCTCCAAATCTTCAGGCTCTAATGCTCGCAAGCGAATTGTTTGAGATGAAAGGAGTGTCATGGTTGGACTTTTATTTGGTGGGCGAAATCAATAATCCATTCTTTCTGTGGAAAATATGATAGGCTGCTTTCTTGTCAGGCATCAGGTCCATCAACAAGAACATTTGCTCGAAACGGGTATCGGGGTAGAGGAAAACAATATCGGTAAACTGCTTCATCTGATTCTTTCGACAGATGGCACCGGTGATATGCTCCTCGTTGAGGTTCCACAGATTGATGTATTCGCACTTCGGAAAGTGTTTCAATAGCTCTTTTTTGTTGGCCTCGAACGACTCTTTTCGGGCAATAACCAACAATCGGCGGTGGCGAATCCGCTTCGTGAAATGGAAGCAGTTGGTGATCGAAGCCCATGCAGCTCGCATGACGACGGCAATTTTGACAAGGAAATCCAGCCAAATGGATGATTGGGCGTAGTGTTTTTTGTAGAAGATCAGCATGGCGCCATAAAAATTCTTCAAAAAACGGTAGGAAACCTTCCGTGTGCTTTCCCCTTTGTAATGAAGCATTCGCTCGGGAATGTAGTAGTTCTTGTAGCCGGCTTTGATGAATCGGTAGGAGAGATCGATGTCTTCTCCATACATGAAGAAGTCTTCGTCCAAGAATCCTATCTTCTCCAAAGCATCGTGTCGCATCAACATGAACGCCCCGCTCAGTACATCCACCTCATGCATCTCGTCCGGCGAGAGATAGGGTAATGCATAGCTTGCGTATTTCGGCGAGTCGGGAAACAGTTTGGAGAGTCCGAACAACTTGCAGAATGAGACCCATGGCGTTGGAAATGAACGTTTGCTCTCCGCCAAGAAGAGCCCGTTTCCGTTGATCATTTTCAATCCGATGGCTCCTGCTTCGAGATGTTCGTCCATGAAATAGCAGAGTGTGCGGAGTGATTCCTCGCCAATAACCGTATCGGGGTTCAGCATCAATACGTATTCTCCTTTGCAGATGCGGAATGCTTTATTGTTGGCTTTGGCAAAACCTACATTCTCTTCGTTCTCGATGAAGTTGACATCTGGAAAGAGCGGTTGCAAGTAAGCCATTGATCCGTCAGTCGATAGGTTGTCGACGACATAGATGTCTACGTCCCATCCTTTGGTGGCTGCCTGAACAGAGTAGAGGCACTGCTCCAAAAAATATTTGACGTTGTAGTTGACAATGACTATTGATAGTTGTGTTTCGTACATAGCTTTCCTTGCTTTCTTCGGTTATAGTTTTATAGAATCGTTGAAGCTCGTTCGGTTCAGAATGGATCGTCCCAACGTGACTTCGTCGGCATACTCAATCTCGTCGCCAATGGATACCCCTCTTGCAATCACTGTTACCTTGACGGGGTAGGGGGATAATTTGCGATAGATGAAGAAGTTGGTGGTGTCTCCCTCCATGGTGGTACTCAAAGCTAATATCACTTCCTTTACTTCTCCCGAAGCAATGCGGTTCACTAAACTGTCTATTTGCAGATCGTTCGGACCGATTCCTTCGATGGGGGAGATGATGCCACCCAATACATGGTAGACGCCTTTGAACTGCCCCGTGTTTTCTATCGCCATGACCTCTTTGATGTTCTCCACCACGCAGACTAACGAGTGGTCGCGCTCGGGGTTGGCACAGATTGTGCACATCTCATCGTCGCATATGTTGTGGCAAAGCTTGCAATACTTGACTTGCTGCCGGAGTTCGACCAGGGCTTTGGCGAAGTTTTCGGTGTAGTCTGTTTCGCGCCTCAACATATATAATGCCAGTCGAAGAGCTGTCTTCCGTCCCACGCCGGGGAGGGTAGCCAGTTCGTTTACTGCATTTTCCAATAAGGCCGATGGATATTTCATCTGATTGAGGTAAATGTTTTTTTGAATCCATTGCGAACAGAGCCAATGTCCGCATTCATGGGCATCGGCTCTGTCGTCTGTTTTGTTTGAATTTATTTCAGTCCTTCGGTTGTTACTTCCTTGTTGATCTTCTTGATCAGACCCTGCAGAACATTGCCCGGGCCGACTTCAATGAATTCAGTAGCTCCGTCAGCAATCATATTCTGAACGGATTGTGTCCAACGTACGGGGGCAGTCAGCTGAGCAATCAAGTTCTCTTTGATTGCGGCGGATGAAGTCTCAGCCTTTGTACTTACGTTCTGATAGATCGGACAGATCGGATCGTTGAACTTGGCTGCTTCGATGGCCTCGGCCAACTCTGCGCGTGCCGGCTCCATCAGTGGAGAGTGGAACGCTCCGCCTACCTTCAGTTTCATGGCACGCTTCGCACCTGCTTCCAGCATCTTGGCACAAGCGGCATCGATACCCGGCACTGAACCGGAAATAACAACCTGCCCCGGGCAGTTATAGTTGGCACATACAACAATTTCACCTTCCACTTCAGCGCACAAAGCTTCGACTTTCTCGTCCGGCAATGCCAATACGGCCGCCATAGTTGAAGGGGTTAACTCGCATGCTTTCTGCATGGCCATGGCACGTTTTGAGACCAAAACCAAACCTTCTTCGAATGACAATGCACCCGAAGTGACCAATGCCGAAAATTCGCCCAATGAGTGTCCTGCTACCATGTCCGGTTTGAACTCTTCACCCAAGGTTTTGGCTAAGATTACAGAGTGCAAGAATACAGCCGGTTGTGTAACTTTTGTTTGCTTCAAATCATCATCTGTCCCATTAAACATCATGTCCGTAATACGGAAACCTAAAATATCATTTGCTTTCTCGAACAACTCTTTTGCAAGAGTATTGTTCTCGTAGAGGTCTTTTCCCATACCTACGAATTGAGCCCCTTGACCAGGGAAAACATAAGCTCTCATCATTCTAACGTTTTTATTATTTCAAGTTTTTTAAGACGCGACAAAGTTAATAATTTTCGAATAATGCACCTATAATTCATTTCAATTTGTATCTTTGTTGCACAGATGAGAATTTATAAACATTATTAATATTTGTAGTATCATGAGTAATTTACTATTTTTAGGAAACTTAGGAACGGGTGAGATTGTAATCATTGCTATCGTAATCTTATTGCTCTTCGGAGGTAAAAAGATCCCTGAACTGATGAAAGGTCTCGGTAAAGGTGTGAAGAATTTCAAAGATGGAGTAAAAGGAATAGAAGACGAAATCAATCTGGACGACAACAACAACAAACCTTCAGATAAAAACTAAGCAGAGGCGATGGAAGAACAACAAGATGAAATGTCCTTTTGGGACCATTTGGAAGAACTGCGCTGGACGCTGTTTCGCATCATCTTAGCTCTCTTTGTCTTTGCTATCGCCGGCTTCTCCATCATGCCTTGGTTGTTCGACAAGGTGGTGATGGCTCCCTGCTACAGCGACTTCATTCTCTATCGGGAACTGTGCAAGATCAGCGCGGTCTTTTCCGTACTGCCCGATTTTTGCAATGACGATTTCCATGTCAATGTGGTAAACATCAAACTGGCATCCCAGTTCTTTACCCATATGACGACCTCGTTTTGGTTGGCGTTGCTGCTTACATTTCCATACACCATGTATGAAATATGGAAATTTGTCGCACCGGCACTTTATGAGAACGAGAAGAAAAACGTGCGGGTCGTCTTCTTGAGCGGAACAGTTATGTTCTTCCTCGGTTGCGCCGTGGGCTATTTTCTTGTGTTCCCGATGACGTTACGCTTCTTGGCCACTTACGAGTTGAGCGCAGCCATCACCGAGCAAGTATCGTTGGATTCGTATATGGACAACTTCCTCATGCTGATCTTTGTCATGGGGCTTGTCTTCGAAATGCCACTCGTCTCTTGGCTCTTGTCGCAAGTCGGCATCCTGAACCGTTCGTTTTTCCACCAATACAGACGGCATGCCGTTGTGGCATTGTTGGTAGCTTCGGCATTTATTACGCCGAGTGGCGACCCATTCACGTTGAGTATTGTATTCTTTCCGTTGTATGGTCTGTATGAATTGAGTGCATTCTTCGTCAAACCCGCCCCACCTGCTGAGGATGATGACGATGAAGACGAAAGCGAAAACGAACCGAAGACGAACGAAACGCAAGGTGCGCTGAACAGTTGATTCCGATTCGCAACCTATAAAAGACCGTTACCATAGCAGCTCATTGTAACCGCCATCGTAACGGTCTCTTTTTTTTCTTTTCAAAAGCCCGAAAAAAACACCGATGTTTTGTATCAAAAACACCTGTGTTTTTTTGGTAAAATATCTATGTTTTGAAAGCAAAACACGGGTGTTTGTCCCAACCTCTTCCCCTCTTCTTGAAAAATACTCCAAATTAAGAGCCGAAAGCCTTTCCAAAACCCTTGTAAACCTTCTTCGGATTGTATATATTTGTGGGGTGAATATCAAATATAAATAAATGTCTTCTGCAGAAAGCAATCAGCGAATAGTAAAAAATACGGCATTGCTGTATGTGCGAATGTTGTTTACCATGGTAGTGACATTGTTCACTTCTCGGGTTATATTAAATACGCTTGGGGTGGAAGACTATGGCATCAACAATGTAGTAGGTGGTATTGTTACTATGTTTGTGGCCATAAGTGGCTCACTTTCGTCTTCGATATGTAGGTTCACCACCTATGAATTAGGGCGAGGCAATAAGTCTCGGTTGAAAAATATCTTTTCGACAGGCATTAATATTCAATTAGGCATGTCGTTGTTTGTGATGGTTTTGGCGGAGACGATAGGCGGGTGGTTTGTCAATACGCAAATGAACATCTCGCCGGAACGAATGGAGGCAGCCAATTGGGTGTTTCAATGTTCCATTTTTTCTTTCGTTTTGGGTTTGTTGAGCGTCCCATATAATGCGACAATCATAGCCCATGAGAGAATGTCGGTTTTTGCATATATTAGTGTGATAGAGGTGACACTGAAGTTGCTGATTGTCTATTTGCTCTATGTCTCACCTTTTGACTTGTTGAAAACCTATTCGGTGTTGCTTTTGCTTGTTGCGGCGTTGGTTCGCTTTATTTACGCGACCTATTGCAAATGGCATTTTGAAGAGTGTTCATATCATTGGGTAAAAGACACGGTTTTGTTGAAGGAGATGACGAGTTTTGCCGGGTGGAATTTATTGGGAAATGGTGCATACATCCTCAATACACAAGGCGTAAATGTCTTGACTAATCTCTATTTTGGCGTAGCGGTCAATGCTGCAAGAGGAATTGCCACCCAAGTGGATACGGCCTTGAAGCAATTTGTCAACAGTTTCACTACAGCCATTAACCCACAGATCACAAAGTCGTATGCGAAAGAAGATTTGGCATATATGCACCAATTGGTTTGTAAAGGTGCCAAGTTTTCGGCTTTCTTGATGATTTTCTTTTCCACTCCCATTTTATTGGAGACAGAAATGATTCTGAAGCTTTGGCTGAAAACAGTCCCGGACTATTCGGCTATTTTTGTCAGATGGACAATTCTTTCGTCATTTGTCGATACTGTTTTGGCAAATTCTTTGGTAACATCGATGTTTGCAACTGGAAAAATCAAACGATATCAGATCACGGTGACTTCTATAGGCTGTTTGGTTTTTCCTCTATCATGGATGGCTTTTAAATGGGGGCTTCAGCCACAAACGGGGTATATCGTCTATTTCGTTATTTATGCAATCCTTCTTTTTGTAAGATTGTATTTGCTGCGGGATATGATCAAGTTGCCTCCGAGAATGTATGTAAAGAATGTTTTGTATAAGGTTCTTCCTGTGATAGTCATTAGCTTTGCTGTGCCCGGAATATTTGTCTTGACGCTTCCATCCGGATGGACTCGCTTGCTACTGGTCTGCTTGGTTTGTTTCATAGTGACTCCTTCGGTGGAATATGGAATAGGCTTGACATTTGGAGAGAAAGAATTTGTTAAAGAAAAGAGCTTGTCCGTTTTCAATAAACTCAAGAAAATGAAAAGAATATGAGCGTAAAAGGAAAAATAAAACATATAGTGTCGTTTCTCCTACATGGAGAAACCGCACCTGTTTACCCCCGTATTACAACCCTTTCTCCCAATG
>CAVJQR010000105.1:8243-9665 GCA_963651605.1 Agathobaculum sp. | reverse complement strand
CATCCTCGAAATAGAGAAATCACCAAATAATTTGTATATTTGAGGTGCAAAAATAATCAAAAGTTATGGAAGATTCGATGGTATTCTTTTACATTCTTGTCGTTGTCGCTCTAATCTTAAAGGGAGTGATCAACATCGTATGGAAGAAAGCTACGCGAAATATACCGCAAAACCCACCGATCGATGCCACACAACTCCCAAACGAAACAACAACTCATCTCCCCAACAGCGTAGAACGATCCGCACAACAACAAGCTACGGAACCTGTCGTTTTGTTCAATGAAGGAGAAAGAATATTGCCGGACGAACCGGCAATATTGGAGGGAAAGGCAACTCTTCAAGAGAAGCCCCTCACTATGATGAATGACGATGCGGCACCGATGGTAACCATTCGAAATGTTGAAGATTTACGGAAGGCTGTAATATATTCAGAAATCCTTAATCGGAAATATTGAGAGGTTCTCCAAATTATTTTGTATGTTTGCAATTAGAAAAGAAACATTCAACAACTAAAATAAGAACAAATATCATGAAATTTAAAATTATCACAGCAGACGAAGCTGCAGCTTATGTACACAATGGTGATAATGTAGGATTCAGCGGATTTACCCCTGCTGGTTGTCCGAAAGTAGTACCGGGTGCTATCGCAAGAAAAGCAAAAGAAGAACACGCAAAGGGTAACCCTTTCCAAATCGGTATGTTTACCGGCGCATCAACAGGCGATAAACTTGATGGTGAATTAGCTCGTGCAGAGGCCATTAAATTCCGCACTCCATATCAATCATGCAAGGATCTTCGTGCAGCATTGAACGCTCACAAAGTACAATATTTCGATATGCACCTTTCTGAACTGGCTCAAGATCTACGCTACGGCTTCTTAGGAAAAATCGACGTGGCTATCGTTGAAGCAGCAGAAGTGACAGACGACGGTGAAATCGTTCCTACTTGCGGTGTTGGTATCCTACCGACAATCTGCCGTATGGCCGACCGCATCATCATCGAATTGAACGACCAACATCCGAAGGAAATCAGAGGTATGCACGATCTCTACGAACCGGCAGATCCTCCTTATCGCCGTGAAATTCCGGTTTATGAACCAGCTGACCGTATCGGCTTGCCGTACGTCAAGGTGGATCCTTCCAAAATCGTCGGCATTGTCAAGACAAGCGAGCCGAATGAAGGCAAACCTTTTGCTCCACTGGACGACGTAACATTGGCAATCGGCAAGAATGTAGCAGACTTCTTGGTGAATGAAATCAGAGCCGGCCGCTTGCCTAAGGAATTTGTTCCGGTACAAAGCGGTGTAGGCAATGTAGCCAATGCCGTATTGGGTTGCATGGGCGAAAACGAAGAGATCCCGGCTTTCCAGGTATATACTGAAGTTATTCAGGATGCCGTCATCAAACTGATGAAAGAAGGACG
>CAVJQR010000105.1:0-8233 GCA_963651605.1 Agathobaculum sp. | reverse complement strand
CATCTACAGCCACTTGGATTTCTTCAAAGACAAGATCCTATTACGTCCGCAAGAGGTATCCAACAATCCGGAAGTGGCTCGTCGCTTAGGATTGATCGCCATGAATACAGCTTTGGAAGCCGACATTTTCGGTAACGTCAACTCAACACATGTATTGGGAACGAAGATGATGAACGGTATCGGTGGTTCAGGCGATTTCACACGCTCGGCAATGTTGTCCATCTTCACGACTCCGTCAACTGCTAAAGACGGAAAGATCAGTTCATTCGTCCCGATGGTTTCCCACTTGGATCACAGCGAACACTCTGTAAAGATCATCATTACAGAATATGGTGTAGCAGATTTGCGCGGAAAATCTCCGATCGAACGTGCCCGTTGTATCATCGACAACTGCGTACATCCGGACTATCGTCCTCTGTTGAACGAATATTTGGCAATGGGTATCTCAGGACAAACTCCTCAGAACTTGAAATGTTGCTTCGCCTTCCACGAAGAATTTGCCAAGAGCGGCGACATGCACAACGTAAAATGGGAAGAATACAATAAATAATCCGAGAAGGATTTTCAAAACAATGCCCATGAAAAGCTAAAAAACTGTGGCATTGATACTAAAAAGGCGGCATCAATTTTCTTGAAGCCGCCCTTTATTCTTTTCATGGATCCTCTTAATATCGAATCATAAAGGTATCTCCTGCTTTCAAATCCAGTGTCAACATTCCGTCAACCACCGGCAATGATACCGATTTTTGGTTCAATGACAAGCTCAATGACTCAGACTGTCCGGCCGGAAGCTTGACTTTGTATGAGCCGGCTATTGGAGCTTTCAACTCTACCGACGTCGTTTTTCCGTTCTTCCATTCGGCGGATACCTCAATTCCTCCTATTGCTTTTAAACCTTTGAAGCGACCATTTTTCCAAGCAGCGGGAAGAGCCGGCAAAATTTCAATGTAACCATTTTGACTTTGCAAGAGCATTTCTGCAATACCGGCGCATGCTCCGAAATTTCCATCAATTTGGAAAGGTGGATGAGCGCAGAAAAGATTCGGATAAGTTCCACCTCCATTGACCATATTCTGCTCAATATCATAACAAGGAGTAAGCAATTCATTGAACAAGCGCCATGCATGATCGCCATCTTGTAAGCGAGCCCAGAAGTTGATCTTCCATGCCATTGACCATCCCGTGCTCTTGTCGCCGCGAGCGATCAGCGTTTTCTTGGCAGCTTCTGCCAATTCTGGGGTCTTTTCTATGGAAATTTCATTACCCGGGTGCAATCCATAAAGGTGAGAGACGTGACGATGGTGCGGTTCGGCCTCTTCATAGGGTTCAAGCCATTCCATGATGCGGCCATCTACTCCGATAGTAGTCGGCTTCAATCGGCTCATTTTCTCCTTCAACACACCTGAAAAAGCCGTATCCAATTCCAAGATAGAAGCAGCTTCGATCGTATTTGTGAACAACTCGCGGATGATTTGATTGTCCATCGTCGAGCCTGCACAAATACTGGCCGTAGTACCATTCTCCAATTTGTAAGCATTCTCCGGAGAAGTTGTGGGGGCGGTCACCAAATAATGCGAGCGGGGATCTTCCACCAACATATCAACAAAAAATTCGGCGGCTCCTCTCATGACAGGATAAACCTTGGCAAGATATTCCTTGTCTTGCGTATATAAATAATGTGTATAAAGATGTTCGCACAACCAGGCTGCGGAGGTATTGGTTGCGCCCCATGAAGGATGCTCGCCCGGAGCCGTGAACTCCCATACATTCCCCAGGATATGCATCACCCAACCCTTGGCTTTGTAATAGACTTTTGCTGTCTGTTCGCCACTCGGCACCTGGCGACAAATCCAATCAATCAGCGGGGTATGTAACTCAGAAAGGTTGGTTACTTCAGCCGGCCAGTGATTCATCTGCAAGTTGATGTTCAGATGATAGTCACCATTCCACGGAGTGTGGATAGTATGGCACCACAAACCTTGCAAGTTAGGCGGCAACAATCCGACACGTGTCGACGAGATCAACAGATAACGGCCAAATTGAAAATAGAGTGAAGCCAACGACGGATCGTTCGGCTGTTGCGCATAAGCCTTCAAACGCTTGTCGATTGGTAGGGTACTCTGCTCGGTCTGTTCCAAATCCAATTCGACACGATCGAAAAGTTTCTTGTACGATTTGATGTGCTCCTCTTTCAAGGCATCGTAACTCTTTGCAGCAGCCGCATCCAAGTGGGCCACGACAGAAGGTTCAATCTCATTGCCGTTATAATCGGTAGCCATATCAACCAACACAATTGCTTCAGAGGCTTGTGTGATGGAAATGCCGGTCGAATCGACATGATACTGCCCACCTTTCGGCAATACGACGCGAGCGGCCGAGGCAAAGCGCATTCCTTTCATCTCGACAGTATCCACACCATCAGGCAATTGTCCTTTCATCCACAATGTCTGGTCGTCGGAAGAGAAGGTCACATGCTCGGGACGGTTCATACTCACCTTGAAGTTCAACGATTTATCCATGTCGGCAGTCAGATAAACCACACCGATATCATCCGAGAAAGAGGTAAACTGTTCACGTTTGTAGTTGATCCCTTTCATGCGGAAGGTCGTGGTGGCCATGGCATTGTCCAAGCTCAACTCGCGACGATAAGTAGAGATTGCCTCCGTCGTGTCTTGATCAAACTGATAGTCAATCTTCAGATTGCCGAAGATCTGATAGCTTCCATACGGCACATTCGCACCATCGCCCTGGCCACTACCGACACCTTTACAAACAAAAGTATCATACACTAACTTCTGTGCTTCGTCGTTTTTCCCTTCGAACAACAACTTGCGAATCATCGGCAACGAGTAGGAAGCCATTGGATTGTCAGCATCTTGTTTGCTTCCTGACCAGAGTGAAATCTCATTCATTACCAAATTTTCCGATAAGATTCCGCCGTCGGGCATCAGACCAATACGGCCATTTCCCAAAGGGAGCGTCTCTTCCCACACACGGGCCGGCTGCTCAAAATAATACTGATTGACGGTCGTGGTCTGCATTCGTACATCATCGCACGCCCCTAACATGAAGAGGGAGCCCGCCAATGCAACAGTAGCACCGCCCAAGGGCAAATGTTCTTTCCATTTTCTTCTTTTCATACTATTATATTTTGTGTGTTATTCATTTCTTTTTTCGCTACCCCTACCCGATCAGAAGCTTTGCATATCACAAAGATGCTTGTAATAGCCACCCATTTGCAAGAGTTCATCATGCGTTCCGCGCTCGACAATCTCACCATCTCGCATGACACATATCTCGTCAGCGTTGCGAATTGTCGAGAGGCGATGAGCAATAACGATCGTCGTTCTGTTGCGCATCAAGTTTTCCAATGCCTCTTGCACAAGATGTTCAGACTCAGTATCCAAGGCAGAAGTGGCTTCATCCAAGATCAAAATCGGAGGATTCTTCAAAATAGCCCGAGCGATACTGATGCGTTGCCGCTGACCGCCCGACAATTTTCCGCCTCTATCGCCGATGTTTGTATCGTATCCTTGTTCGGAAGCCATGAT
Organism: Agathobaculum sp.; assembly: GCA_963651605.1. GTDB lineage: Bacteria > Bacteroidota > Bacteroidia > Bacteroidales > Tannerellaceae > Parabacteroides. The sequence continues at coordinate 4,682 of CAVJQR010000105.1, read as the reverse complement.
GAAATCGTGTGCATTGGCAATCTTGGCCGCCTCAACGACCTGTTCTTTTGTAGCTCCTTCCACACCAAACGCGATATTATTATAGAAGGAGTCGTTGAAGAGGATCGCCTCTTGATTCACATTCCCCATCAATCCGCGCAAATCGGTCAAAGTCACACGGCGGATATCTACGTCATCTATTTTGATAGCGCCCTCAACCACATCGTAAAAGCGAGGCAAGAGGTCAACCAACGTACTCTTGCCCGAGCCCGATTGCCCCACCAATGCCACCGTTTTACCTTTGGCAATCTTCAGATCCACATCCTTCAACACCCAATCGTTCTGATAGCGAAACCATACATGATCGTAGTGAATGTCATGTTCGAATGCTATCGGTTGGGGCGACTGCGGGTCGGTAATATTCGATTCTGCCATCAATATCTTGTCGATACGCGTCATCGAAGCCAACCCTTTTTGGATAGCATAGGCGGCTTTGCTCAAGTCTTTTGCAGGATTGATGATGCTGTAAAAAATCACCAGGTAGTAGATAAACGTCGCCGCGTCGATGCTGCTGTTATTGCTAAGTATCAGCGAACCACCATACCATAGCACAATGGCAATCGTGGCGGTGCCCAAGAACTCGCTCATCGGGTGGGCCATTTGCTGACGACGATAGACGCGCGTGATGGTTTGACGGTATTGTTCGTTGGCGCGCTCGAAGCGTTCTGTTATTTTCGCCTCGGCATTAAACGCTTTGATAATCCGAAGTCCGCCCAGCGTCTCCTCGATTTGGCTCATCAATCCGCCCCACTGCTGTTGTGCTTCCAGCGATTTACGTTTCAGTTTCTTGCCTACCTGCCCCATCAAATAGCCGGCAAATGGCAAAAGAATAAAGACGAAAAGCGTCAGTTTCCAACTGATCACAATCATTCCGATCAAGTAAATCAGAATAAGAATCGGGTTCTTGAACAACATATCGAGCGAGCTCATCACCGATGCCTCTATCTCGTTCACATCGCCCGATATGCGGGCCAGAATATCCCCTTTGCGCTCTTCAGAAAAGAAACCCAGCGGCAATTCCGTAATTTTTCGGTTGATTTGGTTGCGGATGTCACGTACTACCCCCGTCCGGATCGGGATCATCTCGAAAAAGGCCATATACATCGCGCCCACCTTCAAGAAGGTCATGACGACCAAAAAGAGCCCCAACACGATCAATGTCACCGAACCGCCATGCCGTTCGATCAGATCGCCGACAAACCAGAAGAAGTTGTCTTTCAAAATCCCCGGCACGGCTTTCATGGCTTCCCAATTGCCAAAATTCCAATCAATCGGCGTATAGACGTATGTCGCTTGATCAATCTTGAACAAGATCTGCAAAATCGGAATAATCAAGGCGAACGAAAACAGATTCAGTATGGCTGAAAGTATATTGAACACAATATTGCCCACCAAATAACGCTTGTATGGCGGCACAAATCGGCGCAATATTCGGAAAAAATCCTTCATCGATATTATTGTTTGATTAGATGAACAAAGATACAAAATATATTTAAATATCACAGAGCTCGCATCCCCTTTCGCCCAATCATTCGAGAGGATAGAAAGAGCTATTGCAGTATTATGCAAATATTGTTGCCGAGCAAATTTTCAGTTTGTGCCGAATGAACTGCAGTTTTCCCCCGAATGAACTGCAGTTTTCTCCGCATAAAACTCGAGTTCATTCGGGAGAAACTTTTTCAAAGCATCCGAAACAAAATTTTTTTCTTCCTCATCATTCCTTTTTATCCTCCTCATATTATGGTTATTATCGGGCGAAAAGCCTTCTATTCATCAAAGGGGAATATAAAAAAGATTTATTTTTTCACGTCAAAACTTGCAAGATTCAAAAATAACCTCTACTTTTGCATCGTCAAACAAGAAAGGTTGACGACAACAACGATGGCGAGATAGCTCAGCTGGTTAGAGCGCATGATTCATAATCATGAGGTCCTCGGTTCAATCCCGAGTCTCGCTACAGAAAAGAAGCCGTTGCGATGTTACTCGCTGCGGCTTTTTTCTATTTGTGTGTTTCGAAGCCACGAGTGCAAAACAAGCGCTCTCGCCCAGCCCCCACAAAACAAGTCGTTTATCCTTCATCGAGAGAGACGCTATAATCTATCAAACAAAATAGCTTAAGCACTTTGATATGAAGCAGATATGTTGTATATTTGCAGATTACAAAAACTGCGTCTCAAATTCTCCTTTCGAAGGAAGAAATGGAACAAGTTGATAATTGAAATAACAGAAGTATGATAGACAAACAGGTGATAATCAAGTTGGCCGAAGAGCAGTTGGGCTCTTCCGATAATTATTTAGTGGATGTCGAAATCCAACCGGGCAACCTCATCATCGTCGAAATCGACAATGACGAGGCCGTATGCATTGACGACTGCGTAGAACTGAGCCGCTATATCGAGGACCATTTGGACCGCGACAAGGAAGATTTCGAATTGGAAGTCGGATCGGCCGGCATCACCTCACCGTTTAAAATACTTCGTCAATATCAGAAGAATGTCGGAAACGAGGTCGAAATGTTGCTGAACAGCGGCATTAAACTGTCGGGCGTACTGAAATCGGCCGACGAGAACGGAGTCGTTCTGACAGTCACCAAACAAGTGAAGCCGGAGGGTGCCAAGCGGAAAGTAACCGTCGAGGAAGACCAGGCTTACACCTTCAATGAAATAAAAAGTACAAAATATTTAATTAGATTCAAGTAATTATGGCCAGAAAAGAGGAAACAGTCAGTATGATTGATAGCCTTGCGGAGTTCAAGGAGTTGAAAAATATCGATAAGGATACAATGATTAGCGTTCTGGAAGATTCATTTCGCAATGTAATTGCCAAGATGTTCGGAACAGACGAAAATTATGACGTGATCATCAATCCTGAAAAAGGTGATTTTGAGATCTGGAGAAACCGCAAGGTGGTTGCTGACGACGAATTGGAAGATTCAAACCTGCAGATTGCATTCTCGGAAGCCCGCAAATTGGTGGAAGATTGTGAGATCGGCGAAGAGGTGACAGACGAAGTACATTTCACCGACTTCGGCCGTCGTGCCATCTTGAACTTGCGTCAGACTCTGGCATCGAAGATCCTCGAGTTGCAGAAAGACAATCTGTATGCCAAATATAAAGATAAAATCGGCAACATCATTACGGCCGATGTCTATCAGGTTTGGAAAAAAGAGATGCTGTTGCTCGACGATGATGGCAACGAATTGCTGCTGCCAAAGCAGGAGCAGATACCGGGCGACTTCTACCATAAGGGAGACGCGGCTCGTGCCATTGTGCAGCGTGTGGACAATATCAATAACAATCCGAAGATCATCTTGTCTCGTACTGACAAATTGTTCTTGCAACGTCTGTTCGAACTCGAAGTACCGGAAATCAACGACGGACTGATCACGATCAAGGCCATTGCACGTATCCCCGGCGAACGTGCCAAGATTGCTGTTGAATCATATGACGATCGTATTGACCCTGTAGGTGCTTGCGTGGGAATGAAAGGTTCTCGTATTCATGGTATCGTCCGTGAGTTGAGAAACGAAAATATCGATGTGATCAACTACACTTCCAATATTTCACTGTTCATCCAACGCGCCTTGAGCCCGGCAAAAATCTCATCGATCCGCGTGAACGAAGCAGAAAAACATGCTGAAGTTTATTTGCGTCCGGAAGAGGTCTCTTTGGCTATCGGTAAAGGCGGCATGAACATCAAGTTGGCTTGTATGTTGACTGAATACAACATCGACGTATTCCGCGATATCGAAGGCGCAGACGAAGAAGATATCTACTTGGATGAATTCTCAGACGAAATCGACGGATGGGTAATTGAAGCACTGAAAAACATCGGATGTTACACAGCCAAAAACGTATTGGCTATTCCGAGAGACGAACTTGTGGAGCGCGCAGACTTGGAAGAATCAACCGTAGACGATGTACTGCGGATCTTGTCTGCCGAATTTGAGGATGAAAATAACGAATAAGTTTTACGACAAAGTTAGATATGCCTATTAGATTAAAAGACGTTCTTAAGAAAACAAATGTAGGACTCAACACAGTGGTTGATTTCCTACACGGGAAAGGGTATGACTCAATCGAATCAAACCCTAACGTAAAAATTAGTGATGAACAATATGCTTTGCTCGTAAAAGAGTTTGGCGTATCGCCTGTTGCCGAACAACGGACGACTGCCCAAGCTGCAAAAAACCAAAAGAAGAAAGCAACTCCACGTAATGAAGAAGCTTCTTCTGAAATCAAAACAGAGATACCAGAAGAGTATCGGCCGAAAATTGTCACCAAAGGACATATTGACTTGAATCCTAAATCAGCCACTACAGAATCCGCTGATTCACGGACCAAAGAAATGGTGAACACGAAAACGACGGAAACTACTCCGGAGATTCAAAACCAGCCGACAAACAAAGTGGAACAAAAAGTTGAAAATAAGCAGCCAGTAAAGGAAAATATTGTGGATAAAGTAAAAAAGGAAGAGCAGCAACCAGAAAAGGTAGCAAAAACAAATGAGAGTCATACAGCCGAAAGCAGCACATCATCGTCTACGAAAGAAGACGGACTGTTCCGACTGAGCACTCCGAAGTTCGAATCGAACATCAAAGTTACAGGAAAGATAGATCTGGAAGCTATCAACCAATCTACTCG
>CAVJQR010000104.1:8111-9749 GCA_963651605.1 Agathobaculum sp. | reverse complement strand
TGGTGGAGGTTTTTTATATGAAAATAACCGCTATTACTGGTTTGGTGAACACAAAACGGAAGGCGATGGCGGCAATCGGGCCAATGTGGGCGTTCATTGCTACTCGTCAGACGATTTATATAATTGGAAAGACGAGGGGATTGTCTTGAGTGTTGAGCCTGAAGGTTCTGGAAGTCCGATCGAAAAAGGTTGTATCTTGGAGCGTCCGAAAGTAATCCACAATGCAAAGACGGGAAAATACGTCATGTGGTTCCACCTCGAGCCGAAGGGGCAGGGTTATCGTGGCGCGCAAAGCGGCGTAGCTGTCAGCGATCATATCACAGGTCCTTACCGGTTTATTCATGCGGGCCGCGTCAATGCCGGACAATGGGCGGTGAATGCTACCGATTCGTTGAAGAATGCACCGATTATGCTCACAGAAGATGCTTATACAGGAGGTGAACTGCCGGCTTCACTCGATTCGCTCAATATTCATAAACGAGACTTTAACGGAGGGCAGATGGCTCGCGACATGACACTCTTCGTTGATGATGATGGCAAGGCTTACCATATTTATGCCTCAGAGGAGAACAGTACGTTGCAGATTGCCCAGCTGACGGACGACTATACGGAGCATAACGGCACCTATGTGCGATGTTTCGAAGGCCGCTTCATGGAAGCTCCGGCTATGTTCAAGCATCACGGCAAATATTATCTGATGATGTCCGGCTGTACGGGCTGGGCTCCGAATGCAGCACGCTCGGCTGTGGCCGATTCGATCATGGGCCCGTGGACAGAACTTGGCAATCCTTGTGTCGATGCCGATGCGGATCTGAGCTACCACTCTCAGAGTACTTATATTTTGCCGGTCGAAGGGAAAGAGGATACATATATATATATAGGAGACCGATGGACACCGAAAAATGCTATCGACGGGCGATATATTTGGCTTCCTATCCACTTCGAAGGCGACCGCTTCATCATTCCTTGGAAATCGGAGTGGAAAATCGGAGAATAATTCGAGAGGGAAAGCCCCAAAGCTCCCGAGTTCAGAAAAATTTTTTCGGCACAAAACTGCAGTTTCATGCCGAATGAACTCTAGTTCTCTCCCGAGTAAACTGCAGTTTTCTCGGGAGAAACTTTTTCAAAATACGGATATTTTTTCTTTTGTATTGAAAAGCACAATAAAAAAGAGTCGGGTTGAATGCAGACTAACTTGCTGCCTATTGAGTGGATATGTGGGATAACGACAATACTTTTTGCACATATATTATCTATATGTATGAAGCTAATTGATAGGAAAAAGTGGATAAAGATGATTTTGTGTTTAATAATTACCGAAAGATGTGGACTAATTATTAAAAACGAAGCAGAACATAGGGTGGAGAATCGGAAATTTACTGAAAACTTATAAATAGTTATAATCGAAAAGATTTGTGTTAAAAGTGAATTTTGTAACATAAATTTTATAACTTTGCGTCCGTTTTGTATAGGTTATCGAAGGGCATATAGTACCCTTATCTAAGCAAAAACAAAAAAATACATAAAAAGCAATTAAAAAATATCCTTTGGTGAAAGGAATAGGGTTGGTTGCTTTTTTAAAATTAAATGCGATTATTAATGCGAAAAACAATTTTAATAGTTAAACCCAAAAAACAT
>CAVJQR010000104.1:3350-8101 GCA_963651605.1 Agathobaculum sp. | reverse complement strand
CAAAATTTGACAATTAGCGGTACCGTTACCGATAAGGAGACGAAAGAACCGCTGATTGGTGTGAATGTGCTGTTGAAAGGTACGACCATCGGTACTGTTACTGACTTTGACGGTAACTATACTTTGGAAGTGGATAACAGCAAAGGAACTCTGCAGTTCTCTTATGTAAGTATGCAGAGTGTTGACGAGCCTATCAATGGCCGTTCTACTATCAATGTTGCAATGACTTCTGATTCTGAGGCTTTGGAAGAAGTAGTTGTAACCGCTATGGGTATCAAACGTGAATCAAAAACGTTGACTTATTCAGCACAAACAGTTGGCGGTAAGGACTTGAACGAAATCAAGAACGTCAACATGATCAACTCTTTGCAAGGTAAGAGCGCCGGTTTGCAGATCACTCCGAACTCAACGGGTGCCGGTGGTGCTTCTAAGATCTTGTTCCGTGGTAACAAATCAATCAGTGGTAGCAACCAACCGTTGATCGTTGTCGATGGTGTTCCTATGATGATGAACGTATCAGACACTCAGGTATCTATGAACTATGGTGGTGAACGTGATGGTGGTGATGCTATGTCAACCATCAACCCTGACGATATTGCACAGATTACATTGTTGAAAGGTGCATCAGCAGCCGCTCTTTATGGTGCAGTTGCAGCCAATGGTGCTATCATGATCACAACGAAATCTGCTCAGTCCGGTAAAGTTGCCATCAACGTATCAAGCAACACGACAGTTGAAAACGCCATGTCATTACCTTCTTTCCAGAACAGCTATGGTATGAGCGATGCCGGTACTTTCAGCTGGGGCGACAAGTTGTCTTCTGCATCTCCTAACTATGCAAAAGATTTCTTCCAGACAGGTTATACAACCAACAACTCTATCTCTTTGGCAGGTGGTAACGAACACATCTCGTCATACTTCTCTTATGCCAATGTTTCTTCAAACGGTATCGTTCCGGAGAATACATATATGAGCCATAACTTCATGGCTAAAGTAGGTTTCAACTTGTGGACTAAACTGCATGTTGACGTGAGCGCTCGTTATAACACGCAGCACATCGAGAACCAACCGTCAGCAGGTTACTTGCACAACCCGTTGACCGGTGCTTATTTGTTCCCGAGAGGTGAGAACTGGAATGATTACAAAAACAATTATGAAGTATATGATGCTGCTCAGAACATCAATGTTCATAACTGGACGAACACGACTCAGGAACAATACGAAAACCCGTATTGGATCTTGAACCGCATGAAACCTGAATCAGATCGTAACCGTTACGAATTTGGTGGTACTGTAAAATATGATATCATGGAAGGTTTGTCTGCAACCGGTCGTTTGCGCTACGAACGTGGTGACGAGCACTGGACAGAAAACGACTATGCTTCAAGTACTGCCGGCCGTAACAAATTGGGAACAATGAAGATCGACCGTATATTCAGCGAACAGACTTATGCTGATGCTATGTTGCAATACAACAAAAATTGGGAAGATCTTTACTCTTTGTCAGTAACTGCCGGTGGTAGCTACACGAAGACCAAAGCTTCAAACATTGGTTTGGAAGGTGATGGTTCTACTCAGTTTGCCGTTAACGATGGTGTAATCACTTCAGGTGCTTACTATCCTAACATCTTCATCGCAAGCAACTACTATCGTTTGGATATTACTCAGTCATTGAAAGAAAAACGTTTGAACTCTGTATTTGCAACTGCTCAGTTCGGTTACAAAGAAGGTTTGTTCGTTGATGTTAGTGCTCGTAACGACTGGTCTTCAGCTTTGGCTTATACTGATGGCGTATCTTTCTTCTATCCGTCAGTCGGTGTTAGTGCATTGTTGGACAAATTCATCGACTTCGGCAAGAACGTTGATTTGTTCAAACTCCGTGCATCTTACTCTATTGTAGGTAACGACGTTCCTATCTATGCTTCAAATGTTCGCTACACTATCGGCGACCAAGGTTCATTGACTCCTCCGGATGAGGCTCCGTTCCGTACATTGCAACCTGAAAAGACTAACTCTTTGGAAGTTGGTTTCGATGGTACATTCTTGCAGAACCGTTTGGATGTAAATTTGACTTACTATAAGACAAACACAAAGAACCAATATTTCGTTGTAACTGCTCCGTATGAATCAGGTTTGAAACAACGTTATGTAAACGCAGGTAACATCGAAAACCAAGGTTTTGAGTTCAGTTTGGGATGGCATCAACAATTTACTGATAACTTCAGCTGGAGCACAAACTACAACTTCTCATACAACAACAATAAAGTAATCGAGTTGGTTGATGGTTTGTCAGAAGGTTTGACTCTTCAGAGCTATTGTACAGGTGCTTCTGTCATCTTGAAAGAAGGCGGTCACTTCGGCGACTTGTATGTTCGTGACTTGGCTCGCGACGAAAATGGTAAGCCAATCAAGAACGAAAACGGCGCTCCTGTTTTGGCCGGTTCAGACGTTAAAGACTTGATCTATGTTGGTGATATGAACGCTAAGGTGAACATGGGTTGGACAAACACATTCCACTACAAAGATTTCACATTGTCATTCTTGATCGATGCTAAGATCGGTGGTAAGGTAATGTCAATGACTGAAGCAACATTGGATGGTTGGGGCGTTTCAAAACGTTCAGGCGATGCTCGTGATGCTGGCGAAGTAGTTTACGACGGCGTTTCTTTCGATCCGAAAGCTTTCTATACAACAGTAGGTGGTACAAACTATAACTCAGATATGGCTACTGCATTGTATGTATACGATGCAACAAACGTTCGTTTGCGTGAGTTGTCTTTCGGTTATACTTTCCGCAACTTGTTCGGCGCAGGCAAGAACTTGAGCGCTTCTTTGATCGGCCGTAACTTGTTCTTCTTCTACAAGGATGCTCCGATGGATCCTGAAGTATCTGCAAGTACAGGCAATGGTTGGCAGGGTGTTGACATGTTCGCATTGCCGTCATCTCGTAGTTTTGGTTTGAACTTAAAGCTTAACTTCTAAAAAATAATATAATCTTTCGTATGAAACTAAATAAATTTTTGAAATATACAGCCGTTTCAGCATTGGCATTGACCGGTATGATGAGTGTCAATAGCTGTACGGGTAATTTTGAAGAATTGAACACCAACCCATATGAGGTGGACCCGACAACTTTGCCGTTCTCATCTCAGTTCAAGGAGCCGTTCTCTTATGTATATGCTCCTCAGCAGAACATGTTCCAGTTCTGGACCAACTTGAGCATTGACTTGTTCAGTGGTTATTTCATGACTCCTCACAACTTCGGTGGTTCTGGTAATGTTCAGTACAACTTGAACCGTAACTTCTGCGGTGGTATGTACGAAAACGTTTATTCTCACATCTTCAACAACACTCGTACGTTGATCGAATCTTGCGACGAAAAAGGTTACAAGGATTACGCAGGTATGATGCGTGTTGTTCAGGCTTATGCCATTTCAATGTTGACAGATGCTTACGGACCGGTTGCTTACTCTTCAGTTATCGAGGATCCGACAGGCGGTGTTTCTTATGCATATGACACACAGGAGAAGATCTACAACTCATTGTTCACGTTGTTGGACGAAGCAATTGCCGGTTTCAAGAGCAGTACTTCTGACAAGTCTGCAATGGCATCATTCGACTACTGGTGTGGTGGTGACATGGACATGTGGATCAAGGTTGCCAACCAGTTCAAGTTGCGTTTCGCAATGCGTATTGTAAAGGCTGATCCGACTTTGGCAAAACAGAAAGCGGAGGAAGCTGTTGCAGGTGGTGTCTTGACATCTTCTGACAAAGACGTTTTGATCAACCAAGGTTTGACCAACGAAATGTGCCGTATGTACTACTCTTGGCAGGATTGCGGTACGAACGCTAACTTGATCACTATCATGGAAGGTATGAATGACCCTCGTCTTCCTCTTTACATGACAAAGAACCAAGGTGAAATCACTTGCGAAGATGGTTCAGTAATCCCTGCAGATACTCGCTATTTGGGTATCCGTCCGGGTCACGACCTCGTTTCTAAACCGAACCAATATACGAACTATTCTTACATTGTATGTGATTATACAACTCCGCTGCCTGTAATGTTCGCTGCAGAATCTTACTTCTTGCGTGCTGAAGGTGCTTTGCGTGGTTGGAGCATGGGTGGATCTGCTAAGGATTTGTACGAAGAAGGTATCCGCACATCTATCAAACACCAGTTGTCTTATAAGGGCTCATTCGCCGGTATCACTTCTATTTCTGACGCTGACATCGAGGCTTATATCAACAGCACTGCTACTCAGGAAGATTTGGTTGACCCGGTTAATAGCAGCTACAACTACAAGGCGATGAACACTGTCGGTACAAAATGGAACGAAAGTGCTTCAAATGAAGAGAAATTGCAGCAGATCATCTTGCAGAAGTGGGTTGCAAACTTCCCATTGTCTACAGAAGCATGGGCTGAATATCGCCGTACAGGTTATCCGAAGTTGTTCCCGAACATGATCAACAACAGTAACGGCCAAATCGATACCGACGAGCAGATCCGTCGTTTGATCTATTCTAACAACGAAATCAACACCAACAATGCAGAATTGCAGAACGGTATCGTTTTGTTGAACCAAGAGAATACAAGCTCTAAGTTCACCGGTGATTGCGGTGGTACTCGTGTTTGGTGGGATCAAGCAGGTAAAGGAAACTTCTAATAGTTTACTCCTATAATGGAAAAGGCTACCCAAATCGGGTAGCCTTTTTTTATGCAATCAAACGGAATGTGAATACCTATACTT
>CAVJQR010000104.1:0-3314 GCA_963651605.1 Agathobaculum sp. | reverse complement strand
ATCAAACGGAATGTGAAAGCCTATACTTCGAGGGTTTTGATCTGGAGAAAAAATCATGGGCATGAATGAAAAAAATCATGGGCATGAAAAATAAAAAAGGTCCCGATGTTTTTTCTAAAAGCTCGGGACCTTTTTTGTAAGGTTATACCAACTTCTCTTTCAAGAATCGGCCGGTATAGGATTCATTGCATTGGGCAATTTCCTCGGGGGTGCCTGCGCATACTAAATTTCCGCCTGCCGCTCCTCCTTCTGCACCGAGATCGATGACATAATCAGCGCATTTGATGACGTCCATATTGTGCTCGATGACTACTAAACTATGACCTTTGTCGATCAGCGCATTGAAGGCTTTCAGCAAAGTCTTGATGTCGTGAAAATGCAAGCCGGTGGTAGGTTCGTCGAAAACAAAGAGAGTCGGTTCCTGTTTCTCTTGACCTAAGTAATAAGCCAACTTGACACGTTGGTTTTCTCCTCCGGAAAGGGTTGAGGATGTTTGCCCCAATTTGATATATCCCAGCCCGACATCTTGCAACGGCTTCAGCTTCTTGATGATTTTTGTTTCTTGCGCGCCTTGCGTTTGGCTGAAGAACTCGATGGCTTGATTGACGGTCATCTCCAAAACATCATAAATGTTAACCCCCTTGTATTCGACATCCAACACTTCGGGCTTGAATCGTTTGCCGTGGCAAGCTTCACATTCCAGCGTAATGTCGGCCATGAACTGCATTTCTACTGTAATCTTTCCTTCGCCTTTGCACTCTTCGCAGCGTCCGCCCTCCTTGTTGAAGGAGAAATAGGCCGGTGTGAAACCCAGTTGCTGGGCCAGTTGTTGAGCCCCAAACAGTTTGCGGATCTCGTCGTAGGCTCCCACATAGGTGACAGGATTCGAGCGTGAACTCTTTCCGATATTGTTTTGGTCGATAAAATCAATTCCTTTGATTTGGCTGATATCCCCCTCGATGGCTGTGCATTCTACGTTCAGCCGATCGGCATCATCGAGGATTCGCTTCACCCCTTCGTAGAAAATGTCGCGCACCAATGAGCTTTTTCCTGATCCGCTGACGCCGCTGACAACCGTGAAGATATGCAACGGAAATTTTACATCGATATCTTTCAGATTGTTCTTTCGGGCTCCTTTCACGTTGATATAGCTATTCCATGGGCGTCGGTAGGGAGGCAGTTCGATTTTCTCTTCACCTGTCAAATAGCGAACCGTATAGCTTTCACTCTGTTGTGGTAGGTGTTCTATATCGCCTTGGAAGACAACTTCGCCCCCCAACCGGCCCGCTTTCGGCCCGATGTCGATGATATAGTCGGCAGCTCGGATGATCTCTTCGTCATGCTCCACCACAATGACGGTGTTCCCCAATTGTTGCAATTCCCTCAAGACATGGATCAGCAGCGAAGTGTCGCGTGAATGCAAGCCGATGCTTGGCTCGTCCAAGATGTAGAGTGAACCAACCAGACTGCTCCCTAACGAGGTGGCCAGATTAATACGTTGGCTCTCTCCGCCGGAGAGGGAGGAGGAGAGGCGATCGAGCGTCAAATAGCCCAGTCCGACATCCAACAAAAACTGCAAGCGATTGCGGATTTCCGTCATCAGTCGTTTGGAAATTTGCTTTTCGGTTTCCGTCAGCTGCAGAGAATCGAAGAATTTCTTAGCCTCCGTAATGGGCATTCGAACCACTTCGCTGATATCTTTTCCGCCCACTTTGACATACAACGCTTCAGGCTTCAGGCGTGAACCTTTACAGACAGGGCACGTTGTTTTCCCCCGATAGCGAGCCATCATGACGCGGTATTGGATCTTATATTGATTGCTCTCCAAAAAGCGGAAGAAAGCATCCAATCCATGCACATCCCGTTTGCCATGCCACAACAGATCCTTTTCTTTTTCCGTCAGTTTGTAGTAGGGGCGATGGATGGGAAAGTCGTATTTTGCACAGTCGTGAATGAAGCTTGTGAGCCATTCGCGCATCACTTCTCCTTTCCAGCAGACGATTGCCCCGTCGTATATGGAGAGGCTTTGGTCCGGAATGACCAAATGCTCGTCAATGCCCAACACCTTGCCGAATCCTTCGCAATGCGGACAGGCACCGATCGGATTGTTGAAATTGAACATCATCTCGTTGGGCTCTTCAAACTTCACCCCATTCTCTTCGAATTTTGTGGAGAAACTCCTTGTCTTGTTGAAAGCTCCGTTTTCGTCTGCTTGGCGAATAATGCAGATGCCGTTCTCGGAGAATGCAATCTCTGCCGAGTTATCCAAACGGTTCAGGAATGCATCGCCGGCCGCCACAGTGAGTCGGTCGATGACGATTTCAATAGAAGACGGCATAGGTTTTGAAGCCTTCTTGAGTTCGTTCATCATCGACAGTAGCTCTTGTGCACGGTAGATCGTAGCCGAATCTGCCGTCAGGAAGCGGGCATACCCTTTCTTTTGCAGGGATTCAATCTGCGCTATGGTGTAGCTGTTCTTCTCCCCTTCGGGTGAAATGGGGGTGGTAACAATGATCTTCTCCGCCTCAGGGAGCGATTGTACATACTTTTCGATATCGGAAAGCTGATGTTTCTTGACTTCCAAGCCGGTTGTTGGGGAAATGGTATGGCCGACACGGGCAAAAAGCAAGCGGAGATAATCGTATATCTCGGTCGATGTTCCTACCGTCGAGCGAGGATTGCGGGTGTTGACCCGTTGCTCGATGGCGATAGCAGGCGGGATTCCTTTGATATAGTCGCATTCGGGTTTGCTCATTCTGCCCATAAACTGGCGGGCATAGGCGGAAAGGCTCTCCACATATCGCCGTTGGCCTTCGGCATAGAGTGTGTCGAAAGCCAAAGAAGACTTGCCGCTACCTGACAAACCTGTGATGACGATCAGCTTGTTGCGTGGAATCTCAAGGTCGATGTTCTTTAGATTGTTCGCCCTTGCTCCCTTTATTACTATCGATTTCGTATCGGACATATTCCTTTTCAATTTGATAACTTGCAAAGATACTTATAAATGGCAAAAGGCGCAATCCTACCTTGCTCGTTTCTGAATCATAAAAAAGTAAAAAAGCCGCCCCCGCGAGAAGAAGGGACGGCTTACATTACTTCCTTATTACTATATGATTAAAAACACAGATAATATAATATAACGTTTTCCGTTAATAAAGGTTTTTGTGGTTTTCTTGATTTGGGTCAAAAATACAACCATCCAAGAGAAAAAAAGTTTCTTTTTTGATTATAAATCTTCTAATTTTGACATTTTGCGCGATCACCATATAAAAATGTCGGTTCAAAGGGATTCTTGTAAAATAAATGCAGAAAGA
>CAVJQR010000103.1:3942-9749 GCA_963651605.1 Agathobaculum sp. | reverse complement strand
ACTACAAATAAGCCAAAACAAGAAGACAATAATAATACCAAAAACAAGTTTCGTGCTTCTTTTCTCAGTGTATATGCTGGTGTTTAAGCTGTCAGCAATCATCTTTGTACCTAATGAGGCAATAATGAAAAAACCAACTGTGACAATCCAACATAAGATAAGTGGTAGTTGTGGCAATAACAAGTGTAAAGACTCGGCTGTAGCCCAGCAACTGACAAGGGCGAATGCAATGAAAGCAATCAAAGAGAACAACTTAAAATAGTTTGTCTGGTTCATAACAGATAAATGGTTTCTACCAGTTGTTCCCCGAATCTGGCTTTTTAATAAAATAGAAAAGCGTGGGAACTGTACCTGTCACTTATCCCTCGCTCCAGGCCTTCGCATTGCCTATCAAACAAGGATAAGCAACACAGAAGCCCACGCCGATATGTATGCAATAAGTCTTCACATACAATGAAGTACATGAAGTATTACGATACAATCCCGCAGGTATCTACTGTTGCCTTATCTTCTTGTTTGATCTCAAAGTTGCGAAGTTTGGAACGAAGAAGACAAGACGTCAAGTAAACGCCTTTCTTATATATGTCTATTCCCACTCCTAAAATCGGCGTGAGAATGAGTCAAAGATACAATTTTTTATTGATTTAAAAATAAATGTAGAAATTTTTTGTCGAAAAAAGAGCAGATGCCCATTTTTTACTTTCTTGGGTGAATGAAAAAATCGATCGCTGCAAACTGAAGATATAAGCAGAGGTTGTAAAGAATATTACTTGAGGAATTTCCGGTTTTCTCCCCACCAAACTATAGTTTCATGCCGAACAAACTCCGGTTTCATGCCGAGAAAACTTTTCAAGACTACCCATGTTTTTTTCAAACATCCCTCATCTTTTGGTTAATTTCACACTGTGTTAAAACTATTTCGCAACGAAAAGTGGAGAAGTAGCGGGGCATTCGTTTACATTTGCAACAAGAAAAATAGAATAGTGATGATGAAACGTGTGTTGATAGGAAGTATGATTCTATTATCTGTTTTAAGAGTACAGGAAATATCGGCCCAGACATGGAGTCGGCAAGACTCTATACGTTTGGCAAATATTTTGGCGGGTAAGGATACGCTGAGGCTGAACCCTGAGTTTCAACGAGCGATCAAGAACGGGACACTTATCCACTCCGCTCCGGTTGGAAAGATGCAAGCGGCCCATTCGAAGTTATCTTTAGCGTGCGACTTCTCTGCCTATGTTCAGCCGGACCGTCGGTATCTCTCGGATGCTGTCCATTCCACCTTCAAGAATCAGCCGCCGGTGGAAGATTTGACCCCACAAGCCGCCATGCGTCTGCCGGCTGAAATGGTGGTGACCGATAGGATTCGTGTCCATCCGAAAGTATTCACCATTGATCCTCGGATTATAGAGGAGGCAAAGGTGAAGCGTTCGTTGGCAACTTTCGATGCAAACTATCTGTTATCTTATATGTTAAGCCCGTCGTATCGGCAAAAGCTGAAGAATTCGCAACGGGAAACCTATAAGATTTATACACAGTTGCCCACACCTGAGATTAGAAAGAAGCAACATCTTTTCCGAGAACAACACCCTGAGTTGGTGTTGGCAAGTGATACTCTCCCTAAATCTCTTCGATATGGGTCGTTGGAGTAGGAAACAGGGTTAGAACATCGGTTTCTCTTGTGGTTCGCCGGCTATCCACCACTCGATCATACGGCGGGCAATGCTCAACTTGGCGGGCAGTTCCGGCAAATGATCTTTCGTGAAGAAGGTTCCGGTACTCAGCTCTTCTTTCTGCAGCTTGACTTCCCCACTGACGTAGTCGGCGAAGAATCCGACCATGATGCCGCTGGGGTAGGGCCAAGGTTGGCTGCCGAAATAGGTGAGGTGGTTGATGGTAAGTCCGGTTTCTTCCATCACTTCGCGCTGAACGCATTGTTCCAATGTCTCGCCCACTTCCAGAAAGCCGGCCACCAAACCATAGAAATTTCCTCGGAAATTACGGGCATGTACCAAAAGAACTTGGTCTCCTTTGCGGATCAAAACGATGATGGCAGGCGAGATTACGGGATAAGTCTCCTTTTGGCAATTGGGGCAATATTTGCTGATGTGGGTATGCCATTCCATTGCCGACCCGCAAGAAGGACAGAAATGGCTGTTACGGTCCCAATGAACCAACTGGTAAGCCTTGCCGGCGCGTTTGTACCAATCGTGAGAAAGGTAATCCCAACTGGCACGCAATCCGATGGAGATGTACAGGTCATCTTCAGAAAGCTCGGAAGAAAGAGTGGCTGCCCGGGCCGGAATATTGTCGGAGAAGTCCACTACGAAAGATTGAGTAACAGGGACGGGAGACTCTTCGCCGAAAGGAATGGAGTAGCCGTTTTTCTCTTTTTTCAGTATAAGTTTGTCTCGATAGAAAAGAAACCAATAGCAAGCGTTCTTTTTACTGTTCATGATTTTGTATAGCTTATTCGAGTTGCAAAATAAAACAAACTAATTGGCTTGCTGAATAGTTTATGGTAAAAAATTTATCTTTGCATGATCAATGACCGAAAATATGAGGACATGGCTTAAACGTATAGGGATTTTTTTGATGATACCGACCATCTTGGCGATGATCGTGTCCGTGTTGTTGTATATCCCTGCTTTTCAGAATTTTGCGGTTCGTCAAGTGTCACAATACGCCGGCGAAGCAACCGGTATGCAGATTCAAATTGATCGGATACATCTCTCGTTTCCGATTCGGCTGAATGTCAAAGGATTGCATATAATACAAGATACGATTCCTGCCGATACATTAGTCTCTTTACAAGAACTCAGTTTGCATATTCGCCCATGGCCTTTACTGAGCAAAGAAGTATTGGTAGAGTCGATCGGATTGAAGCGGTTGAAAGTGAACACGGGTACCTTGATAGACGGAATGGTATTGAAAGGAGAAGTGACGTCCGCCTTGGCTCGGGCCGACCGAATCAGTCTTTCGTCTGAAAAAGCCACCTTGAACAAGTTCGAACTATCCGATGCTTCGCTGACATTGTTGATAACAGATACGACATCGAACAACGATACGACAAAAACGGAGCCGTTGAACTGGGTGCTGAAGCTTGACAAGATCAATCTGAACCGCGTCGCTTTGGCCATGCAGATACCGCAAGACTCCATGCGGGTGACCGGATTTATTCAAGAAGCCAAGTTGCGGGATGGAATGGTTGACCTGGGTAAATCACGTTATCAGGCTGATTCTTTTGAACTCTTGCGATCGTTGGTGCAATATGATCAAGGAAACCGACCGGCTATGACAGGATTCGATCCTTCACATATAGCCATGTCTGATATCAACGTTTCGCTGTCATCGCTGCTTTATGCCCAAAATGAGTTGGGCGGTAAGATAGATCATTGCACATTGATGGAACGTTCAGGTTTGCAGATCACAAAGTTTGAGGGAAATATTCAGGGCGACACTACCCATTTGAAGATACCGGAGTTGGCACTCTATACACCCAATAGCTCGGTGGAGATGGAAGTATCCATTCCTTATACGGCCATCAGTAACAACCCTCGAGGCAAATTGGATATTCATTTGGATGGAAAAGTGGGGAAAACGGATGTGTTGACGTTGGCGGGCGACTTGCCGAAAAACTTTCAAGCATCTTATCCTGACAAAGACATCGAACTCTGCATGCGGGCTTCCGGCAATATGCGGGAGATGGAATTGAAGCGGGCAGACATTATCCTCCCCGGTGCCTTTGAAGTGTTGGTTCATGGCGAAGGAACAGATCTCCATAAGAAGCAAAAGCGGGAGGGAAAGATTGAGTTGGAAGCCGCCACCGCCGATTTGGATTTCTTGTTGCATCTCCTTCCCGCAAGTTCTCAAAAGAATTGGAAGATCCCTCGCCGTATGACATTGAAGGGGGAGGCCCAATTGCAAGGTGAACAGTATGAGACAAACTTGACCTTTCGTGAGGGGAAAGGTGACATATCATTGTCGGCAGTATATGATCAGAAGCATGAACGGTACAAGGCTCAATTTGCGATTGATAGTTTAGAGCCGATACATTTCATGCCGAACGATTCTCTTTATAGTGTCAGTGCTTACCTTTCGGCAGAGGGACAAGGATTGAATCTGTTCGATTCCTTGGCTTGGACGAACTTGGAAGGAAAAGTTACCGATCTCCGGTATGGATCTTCGCAAGTAACGGACATTTCCATGCTGGGCTCCTTGAAAGAACATGAACTTCTTTTTGACCTGAACAGCGACTACCCGTTAGTGAAGATGGCGGTCTCCTTGAATGCTTCGTTGAGGTCGGAGAATATAACGGCAATGTTGACGGCCGACATGCAACATTTGGACTTGGGGGCATTGCATATAACGCAAGTGCCATTGAGTACTTCATTCCAAATCTTCGCCGAGGTGGAGACCGACCGCAAAGAAAAATACAATACAGACTTCACTCTTGGCAACTGGGTCTTGAATACCTCGAAAGGGGTGGCTCATCCGAAGACGTTGGTGCTGAAGACACGTACACAAGCCGATTCGACATATATGTCATTCCATGCCGGCGATTTGACATTGAAGTTGGCCGGCAATGCGGGTCCGAGTTGTCTCAGTAAACACTATGCGGAATTGAACACGGAGTTGAATCGGCAGTTGACGGAAGACTCTGTGATCAATCTGAACCGTCTCCGTCCGATGTTGCCGCTTATGCATATTCAATTGACGGCCAAGAATGATAATCCGATCTACAATTTCTTGCAAATTTACTATATGAGTTTCAAGGATTTGCAGGTAGACGCTTTCTCTTCGCCGGAGAATGGCATCAGTTTGGATGCCCATATGTGCAACTTCTTGCGCGATACCTTCTTGCTGGACACCATGAAGTTACATATTGCAGAAGATACCTTAGGTCAGCTTTTGTATCAAGCGAATGCAGTGAAACGTAGGTTCAAACGGCAGGATCCATTCACAATTGATTTGTCAGGTCGCCTACGAACGCAGTCGATCGATGCACTTTTGCAGATGAAAGACGGAAATGGCAATACGGGAATTTTGTTGGGTGCCAGTGTTGAGAAAGAGAATGCCGGCGGTTTATCCGTGCATTTTTATCCGGAGAATCCCATTCTGGCTTTTGGTAATTTTACATTAAACCCCGAGAATCGGATTGTTATCCGCGATAAGAAGAACATGGAAGCCGATTTCAATTTGCGGGGTGAAGATGGAGCCTTCTTGGAGATCCGAAGTGAAGAGGTAGACAGCGGGTTGAACCAAGTGAATGTCGCCTTGGGACAAGTGCAATTAGGGAAACTGGCTAAAGGATTTACCTCCTATTTGCCGGAGGTGTCGGGTTTGTTCAATGCCGATGTTCAATACATGCCATCCGACAGTTCCTATACTTTGACGGCAGGTTTCAATGCTGATTCTCTCTACTACGAAGGGCGACGTGTAGGCGATTTGCTGTTCAGTACAGTCTATTTGCCACTATCTGAAAATGAACATCAAGTGGACATGCACATCTTCAGGGATGCGGCCGAGTTTATGGTGTCGTCCATTTACTATCGTTCCGGAGAAAAAGACAGTATCATCGGTAATTTGTCGATGACGGATATGCCGCTGGAGATGCTCAATCCTTTCCTTCCGCGGGATATGGCCGAACTGAAAGGTGTGGCAGTAGGCGAGATTTCAGTGGATGGTGTCACCGCGGCACCGATCATTCAAGGCTTCATGAGGATGGACTCGGCCACGATGTTCGTCCCGCTTGCCAACACGACTGTCCGCTTCGATCCGAAAGAGATAGAAGTACATGACCAGAA
>CAVJQR010000103.1:3517-3932 GCA_963651605.1 Agathobaculum sp. | reverse complement strand
AATATAAGTTATATGCATCAGGTGAAGTTCCTTTTGTGATAGATGGATCGGTTGATTTCAACGATTTTGCCAATATGACGGCAGACTTGAAACTGACGGCGCAGAATATGCAATTGCTTAATGCCAAACGAACAAAACAGAGTTTGGTTTATGGCAAGATGTTCGTCAATTGGAACTCGACAGTGAAAGGGCCATTGGCGGCATTGGTGATGCGTGGCGACTTGCAATTGTTAGGCGGAACGAACTTTACATATGTATTGCAAGACTCTCCGTTGACGGTGCAGGACCGATTGTCGGGTCTGGTCGCTTTTACGTCATTTGACGAGGATACATTGTTGACAAAACGTCGTCGGGCAACCTCTTTGCAATTGGGCGGATTGGATGCTTTGTTGGCTGTTCATATTGATCCGTCAGT
>CAVJQR010000103.1:0-3507 GCA_963651605.1 Agathobaculum sp. | reverse complement strand
CGTCAGTTCAGATCAATGCCGACTTGACCCCCGACCAATCCAATCATGTGAACTTGGAGGGCGGCGGTGATCTCTCGTTTCAATATACATCGATGGGCGATATGATATTGAACGGCCGTTACACATTGACGAGCGGAACGATCAAATATACGTTGCCGGTTATCCCTCTGAAAGAGTTTAATGTGCAGGAAGGAAGCTATGTCCAATGGACGGGAAACATGATGAATCCGGGCTTGAACATCACCGCTACAGAGCGCGTTCGAGCATCGGCTACCATGGACGACCAAAGTACGCGCATGGTTAACTTCGACGTGGGAATACAGCTGACGCAGAATTTGGAAAATTTAGGATTAAAGTTTATCTTAGAGGCACCCGAAGATGCTTCGGTTCAGGAGCAGTTGACCCGCATGGGAGAAGAAGAATTGTCAAAACAAGCCGTTAGTATGTTGGTAACGGGCATGTACTTGGGCAGTGGATCGACAACCGGCAAGATGAATTTGAACATGGGCTCGGCATTGAACAGTTTCTTGCAGAGTGAAATCAACAATATAGCGGGTAGCGCACTGAAGACGGTTGACATCAATTTCGGTATGGAAAGCTACGATCAAAATGGAGATGGCTCGAAACGAACCGATTACTC
Organism: Agathobaculum sp.; assembly: GCA_963651605.1. GTDB lineage: Bacteria > Bacteroidota > Bacteroidia > Bacteroidales > Tannerellaceae > Parabacteroides. The sequence goes on along the minus strand of CAVJQR010000103.1, from coordinate 2,867 downwards.
ATTCCGTTTTGCCAAGCGCTTCTATAACGATCGTATCCGTATCGTCTTGGGAGGTCGCATCTCAACCGGCGATGATATTTCTCAGGGGCAAGCCCAACCATTTATTGACAATGTTTCTGTCGAGTATCGGTTGGATAATAGCGCGACGCGCTATGTCAAGCTCTTCCACAATAAAGATTACGAAAGCCTTTTAGAAGGAGAATTGACAGAAACGGGAGCAGGTATTGTGTTGCATAAGAAGATGGACCGCCTGCGGGAACTGTTCATATTCAGAAGAGCTAAGAAAGTGAAAGTAGAAGATGATGATCAAGATAAGGAGGATAAGGATGAAACGAAAAATTGATTGGATATGGATCAGTCTGTTGTTCGTGGGGTTACTTTCCTGTTCAGTGACTAAAAACTTACCCGACGACGAGGTCTTGTATACGGGTATTGACAAAATTACCGTTCATGAAATGGATTCGACTGAAGCCGGAGAGAATACCTTGACCGAAATACAAGCGGCTCTCGACTATCCACCCAACAATGCATTGTTGGGTAGCTCCTCTGTGCGCTTACCTTTTCCTTTTGGCTTGTGGATGTACAATGCTTTGGTGAACAAAGAGGGGGCCATTCCCAAATGGCTGTTTGGAAAGTTGGCCAAGAAACCGGTATTGATAACAAATGTCAATCCTGATGTTCGCGTTCGAGTGGCACAGAATCTTTTGAAGGAATACGGCTATTTTAGAGGAAATGTGTCGTATGAATTAGTACCTAATCCCAAAGATCCAAAGCAAGCCAAGGTGCGGTATGACGTGACGATGCGCGCCCCATATACGATCGACTCCATCCAATATATGCGCCGACGCCAGCGAACCGATACCGTCGTGCGATGGAAGCAGCCTGTTTCATTACTTCATAAAGGCGATAATTTTAATGTCGTACAGTTGGAAGCCGAACGTGAGCGCATCAGTACATTACTTCGTGATCGTGGCTTTTACTATCATCGCACGGAATATATAACCTACCAAGCCGATACCTTCAAGGTGCCCGGCAAGGTGTGGTTGCGGATTGTTCCTGCGGCAACCGTGCCGTTCGAAGCGATCCATCCGTGGAAGATTGGGGATATTACGGTCGCCTTGAATGAATATGCCAATGGAACGCTTTCCGATACATTACATTATAAAGGAATCAATATTCTTTACGACAAGAAACTGAAGGTTCGCCCCGCCGTGTTGCATCGGAAGATTCCTTTCAAGAAGGGCGATTTCTATTCGAGTACGAAAGAGCAACAGCTGCAAACGGCCCTCTCTCGTTTGGGAATCTTCAAATATAGTGAGATGGAGTTCTCGCCTAAGGATACGACAAGGCGATGTGATACGTTGAATTTGCGGATCAACTCATCATTCGACTTACCCTTGGACGGCGAATTGGAGTTTAATGTAACCACCAAAAGTAACGATCAGAGCGGCCCCGGAGCAATCTTTAGTGTGACACGAAACAATCTGTTCGGAGGGGGAGAAGTGTTGAACGTTCAACTGAAAGGCTCCTACGAATGGCAGACCGGCAAGCGTCGTGTCGGCGGGCAGTCGGCTTTGATGAACAGCTGGGAGTTGGGATTGACGAGTTCTTTGACATTGCCGCAGTTGCTCTTCCCCGGCTATCTGAAGCGCAATCTGCAATATCCGTCGAGTACTACGTTTCGTATTAATGTCGATCAGATGAACCGAGCGAAGTTCTTCAAGCTACTCTCTTTCGGAGGAAGTGCGACACTCGATTTTCAAAGTTCGGCCACCAGTCACCACTCTGTGACTCCTTTCAAGCTGACATACAATAAATTGCAGCATACGACGGCTACATTCGACTCGATCACGGATGCCAATAAAGCATTGTATCTCAGTTTGAAAGATCAATTTGTGCCGGCTGTAAGCTATACATATACCTTCGACGATTCTCCTATTGAGACGAAGAAGCACCATGTTTGGTGGCAGACGTCCATCACGCAGTCGGGTAATATCATCAGTGGATTCTATGCTTTGGCGGGAAAGAAGTTTAATCAAGAGAACAAACAATTCTTGGGCAATGTCTTTTCTCAATTTGTCAAGGTGAGTTCTGAGGTCCGTTACAACCGCTATCTGGCGAAAGGGCATAACTTGGTGGGACGCTTGAGCGCTGGAGCCATTTACGGCTATGGCAATGCTGAAAATCATACGACACCTTACAGCGAGCAGTTCTATATCGGAGGTGCGAACAGCATTCGTGCGTTTACCATCCGAAGTATGGGACCCGGTCGCTTCCGTCCCGATCCCAACAATCGATATGGCTATATTGATCAGACAGGTGACTTGAAGTTTGAGGCTAATTTGGAGTATCGCTTTCCGATATTGGGCGACCTCTATGGTGCCACCTTTGTCGACGCCGGAAATATATGGCTGATTCACGACGATCCGCAGCGGTCGGGCGGCCGGCTGAAGTGGGGAAGCTTCTTGAAAGATTTGGCCTTGGGTACGGGATTGGGCTTGCGCTATGACATGGATTTTATCGTGATCCGTGTCGATTGCGGAATAGGATTGCATGTCCCATATGAAACAGGAAAGAGCGGTTATTATAATATTCCCCGCTTCAAAGATGCATTGGGCTTGCACCTTGCTATCGGCTATCCATTCTGATAAATGAAAATATTTTGCAGGTGTCTCATTGTCAGTATGCTGTAATGCTTGCGAAAAACACCTGTGTTTTGAAAGAAAAACATAGGTGTTTTGTGACAAAAATACAGGAGCTTTTAAGTAAAAACACAGGAGCTTTTTTAAAATAGATAATAGGTATGTTTTGAAGGGGGATTTGTTTCAATTTCTTTAATGAAATTTTTGATAAGAAAGGGCTTGCAA
>CAVJQR010000102.1:0-9750 GCA_963651605.1 Agathobaculum sp. | reverse complement strand
TCCGAGATCCAAATCCGATAGGGGTCGCGAGTGGCCCTCCAGGGTAGCACACGGCGGTTGATACGATACCAATCAATGAGTGCATCGTAGGGTAAAGACTGAGAATCAGCCGTTTTGAATGGGTTCATATGCGGGGTTGTAACTGTTTGATTGCTGCAAACATACACATATAAATCGAGATGCCGAAAACTATTTTTCAGAAAAAATGCCTCACATTGTTTTTTCACCTCAAGAAAAAGCTATATATTTGCATTCCAAAAAATTATAAGACCAAATCAATTAATAAATTAATTAGACATGACTAAAGCAGATATTGTTAATGAAATTTCAAAAAGCACCGGTATTGACAAGCAGACAGTACTGGCCAGCGTTGAATCTTTCATGAGCATTGTTAAAGGCTCATTGGCAGCTGACGAGAATGTATATTTGAGAGGCTTTGGTAGCTTTATCGTTAAGAAAAGAGCTCAAAAAACAGCGCGGAATATCTCAAAGAACACAACAATCATTATTCCGGAACACAATATTCCTTCATTTAAGCCGTCAAAGACTTTCTTGAACGAAGTGAAATAATAACAGAACGTTTAATCTTTTAAAATTTTTAAAGCGATGCCAAGCGGAAAGAAAAGAAAAAGACATAAGATGTCTACGCACAAACGTAAAAAAAGACTGAAGAAGAATCGTCATAAGAAGAAGTAATCTTCTTTCGGAAGTCTTAGTAAAGAACAAACTTACCCTTTCGGAAGTTTGTTCTTTGCTTATTGTCGCTACCCCGCAACCGGGGCAGCGTTCGTTATTAACAACAAACATTTGAATACATTCTTAAAAACACACCGGACGTGATAAGTGATTTAGTAGTGGATGTGCAGCCCAACGAGATGGCAATTGCCGTACTCGAAGACAACAGCCTTGTCGAGCTTCAAAAGGAGGCCCTCAATGTTGAGTTTGCTGTGGGCGATATCTATTTGGGCAAGGTTAAAAAACTGATGCCCGGACTGAATGCTGCTTTTATCGACGTGGGGTACAAAAAGGATGCATTTCTTCACTATCAGGACCTTGGGGCCAACTTTAACACGCAGCAGAAATACCTAAAACAGGCGCTTAGCGACTTCAAAAAACTGCCATTAGTACAGAAAAACAATGTACTTCCCGAAATTGAAAAGTCGGGCAGTATTGGTGATGTGCTTAAGATTGGGCAGGAAGTATTGGTGCAAATCGCCAAAGAACCGATTTCAACGAAAGGCCCCCGACTCACATCTGAACTCTCGTTTGCAGGACGGTATATCGTCTTGATTCCGTTCGGAGACAAAGTATCTGTCTCTTCCAAAATCAAGACAGCAGAAGAACGTGCCCGTTTGCGCCAACTGATCACCAGTATCAAACCGAACCATTTTACGGTGATCGTCCGTACCTCGGCCGAGGGGCGGCGAGTGGCAGAACTCGACCACGAAATGAAGACATTAGTGAAACGGTGGGAAGATGCCATCCTCAAGCTGCAAAAGCCGAAGATCCCCTCGCTAATCTACGAGGAGACCAGCCGGGCTGTTGCCTTGTTGCGCGATATCTATAATCCATCGTTCCAGCACATTTATGTGAACGACGAGGAGGTGTGCAAAAACCTGAAAGAGTATGTGACACTCATCGCTCCAGGTAGCGAAAATATTGTGCAGCATTACAAAGGGTCGCTTCCGATTTTTGACAATTTTGCCGTCACCAAACAGATTAAGTCCCTCTTCGGACGTACCGTTACCTACAAGAGTGGCGCCTATTTGGTGATAGATCATACAGAGGCCATGCACGTGATCGATGTCAATAGTGGAAACCGTGCCAAAGGAAGTGATGACCAAGAGCAGACAGCTATCGATGTGAATCTGGCAGCTGCCGACGAGATTGCTCGTCAACTTCGCCTGCGCGATATGGGTGGGATTATCGTGATCGACTTTATTGATATCCACGACAATGCCAACAAACAGAAGCTCTACGAGCATATGTGCAAAGCCATGGCCGGCGATCGTGCCAAGCACAACATCTTACCTTTAAGCAAATTTTGTCTGATGCAGATCACCCGCCAGCGAGTGCGTCCGGCATTGGATGTCGACACGACTGAAAGTTGCCCGGCTTGTTTCGGCACGGGTGTCGTCAAGTCGTCGATCTTGTTTACGGACAGCCTCGAAGGAAAGGTTGATTGCCTCGTGAACAAACACCATGTGAAGAAGTTTACCCTGCATGTACATCCGTATGTAGCAGCCTATTTGAACAAAGGATTTTTCTCCTTGAGCTGGCAGTGGCGAATGAAATATTCGCACGGCTTGAGGATTATCCCCAACCAAAGTCTCGCTTTCTTGGAATACAAGTTTTTCGATGAAGACAAGAACGAGTTGGACATGAAAGAAGAACGCGAAATAAAGGGATAAAAAAGACAACAAAACAAAAGAAGGAGCGGACAGGATTATTCTTGGTTCCGCTCCTTTTTATTTCATATATTTCGTGTCTCTCTTTCTGCTGTTTCAATACTTTTAAATGAAAGATGGAGTGACTATTCATCAACAAAAAATGTTACCTTTGCAATCGTGTAAGTAGTTGTTCGAAACCGCTTCCCCGTTTAGTGAAAATAGATAATAGAAAAACAAAGAATATCACTCGTCATGTTGAAACTATTACAAGCTGTAAGTCGATGGCTGGCCAATTATACCAGTCTGTTTATTATAGGAATAGCCCTGTTTACCTTCTTCTTTCCTCACTTGTTTGATTGGGTACGTGGCACAACGCAAACGGTTATCTTGGGCATCATTATGTTGACGATGGGCTTGACTCTTACCACCAACGACTTCAAAATTTTGGCGAAACGTCCGCTCGATATCTTTATCGGAGCTTGTGCTCAGTTTATTATCATGCCGGGTGTGGCGTACTTACTCGTGAAGGTATGGCATCTTGATCCGGCTTTGGCGTTGGGCATTCTGCTGGTAGGTTGCTGTCCGGGCGGAGTGTCGAGCAATATCATGAGCTATCTGTGTCATGGAGATGTGGCATTCTCAGTTGGAATGACTTGTGCCAGTACGGTTTTGGCCCCGGTAATGACTCCATTACTGATGAAGATTACCGCAGGAGAGATCATCCATATCGATACCGTTGGGATGTTTGTCAATATTTTGATTGTAACAATCATTCCTGTTGCTATTGGTTGTGCGCTTAACTATGCCTATAGTCAACGCAAGAGCTTCCCTACTATACAGAGTCTGATGCCGGGGGTAAGTGTTACATGCTTGGCGTGTATTGTCGGAGGTGTGATTTCAACGGTTCACGATGATCTTGTGGCTCGTGGATGGATGCTCTTCCTTTGGACATTTGCCGTCGTATTCTGCCATAATACGCTTGGGTACATATTGGGATATTTATCGGGAAAATTGGCGAGGTTCAACCAAGCCAAGAAACGTACAATCTCTATCGAAGTGGGAATGCAGAATGCAGGATTGGCCACAGTGCTTGCCGGAAATTTCTTTGCTGCTCAGCCATTGGCCGTCCTACCATGTGCTATCAGTTGTGCATGGCATAGCATCTCCGGCACGATTTTGGCCGGAATCTATCTGAAATGGGACAAGGTTAAATCGGCTCACTAAGGACGGATTTTAAACAGTTTCTTTATTATAGAGAATAACGGGCCCGGTGTATAAACATCGGGCTCGTTTGGTTCGATTATGATCCTCCCGGGCGTCTTATTTTTCTTCCCGAAGAATTAAAAAAATCATGGGAACCTTTTTGGAAAAACATCGGGTACTTTTTTGAAAAAGGTCGGGAGCTTTTTTTATAGATCTTTTTTCAACGGCTGCCGAGGTCGTCATAAAGGGTTTGCAAGAGGGCTTGCCCCTTTCGTAAGCGATCCGTTCCGTCTCCATTTTCATCATCAAATAGAATGCGTTGGCTCTCATTGTCGAAGACGGTAAAATGGCCAATGCTATCCGTAAAGCCGAAGCCATTGGAGAAGGTATAGAAGGCATAGTCGCAACGGTGCGGAGCCGTAATTTCCTTACTGAAGAGGAACTCGTCGTGAGGAATAGCCAATTGTCCGAGAAGGGTTGCAGCCAAATCTGTTTGGTTGCAGATCGTATCGATTACTTTCGGCTCTTTCACGGCACCGCCTGTCCAGATCATGGGGATATGGTAGCGACGAGGTTCGTAATCTTTCAATCCATCCGGATAGCGGAATCCATGGTCGGATACCATCACTACAAGCAAATTTTTCCACACCGGGGATAGCTTGAGCTGATCGATGAAATGACCGAGACAACTATCGGTGAATGCTACAGAATTCAGATAGGGATGTGACAACCGATGGTAGGGCACCTCGAACGGTTCGTGACTGCTCAAGGTGAGGAATGTCGTCATCCAGGGCATCGTCTCTTCTGCACGTCCCTCCAACTCATGAAGAAGCCAGGTACAAGTGACGTCATCATTGGCCCCCCATTTGCTGAGTCTGTCGCCAATGGGGAAATCCTTGTCGGAAGTGATACGGCTATACCCCGAACTGAAGAAGTAGCTTTGCATATTGGTAAAGTTGATGTCTCCCCCGTAAAGCATATCAGAACGGTAACCTTTGGTGGCTAAACTATGGGCAATCGATGGTAGCGTCTGACTTTTTGCCGGGTATTTCATGATCGAAGTAGTAGGTTGAGCCAAATAGCCGTTCAGCACGGCCACCAGTCCGCGATCCGTACGGAAGGAGTTGGCGTAGACATTCGTGAAAAGAATGCCTTCGTGGCCGATCCGGTTGAGGCAAGGAGTTATATTGGCTTCTCCTCCTACGGCTTCTACTGCATTGGCAGTGATACCCTCCATGATGATGATCAGTATGTTGGGCGTTTTCGTCTTCAATAACTCTATCCGGCTTGAATCGGGAACATCGACAGGAGCGAGTAGCGAATCTATCGTCTGCCGACGTTGCTCTTCCGGCAAGAAATCGAACTGATGGGCGAAGTCTTCTTGCTTCGAGAGGGAGGCGAGGAGACTGAAACAAGGGTTGATGGCCGAATGGTTCAGGAATTGTTTTTGACTGAAGTAAACCATTCCGACATTGGCCGTTGAGGTGGTCACTCCGCCTCGGATGGGAATGAACATCACGCCGCCCAGTAACAATATGGCACAAGAAGTGCGGATTTTGCTTTTTACAGCGGCAGTTGGTGTATACGAAAGTAGTTTCTTCCAATAGAACCATCCGATGAAACTATAGAGTAGAAACGATGCTACCTGTTGAATCAGCAGGCGAATCGGGACACTGGCCATAGCATCTTTGGGGGATTGCAAGTAGAAGAAAAGGGTAGAGTCGAGGCGAAATCCCCAAAAAGAGTAGAGAGCCATGTCAACGACGCAGATCAGTGCGACGATCAACATGGCAATGAGCCAGTACGCTTTCAGTACTTTCTTATACCAAGCACCGGCCACCCATGTGGAAACAAGGGTGAGCAGCAAGGGGATAATGGTCAAATAACCGGCTACTGTCGCATCCAATTTCAGTCCGTGAAGCACTACATTCCATACATCCGTTGACGAGTATCCGTCAGCTAATGAACGATTGTAGAGCATGAACCACGGTTTCTGCACCATGAAGAGCGGAAACCAGGCGAAATAGCTGAGCAACAGAAAGCGTACTTTCTCTTTCATGATTGTTATGCTTTGTAGAGCTTCTCTTTCAATTCTGCGATGTTCGGATCAGAGATATAGTCGTCGTAGTCCATCATCTTGTCGATGATGCCGTTCGGCGTCAGCTCAATGATTCGGTTTGCCACGGTCTGAATGAATTCATGGTCGTGGCTTGAGAAAAGAATGTTGCCCTTGAACGTTTTCAATGTATTGTTGAAAGCTTGGATAGATTCCAGATCCAAGTGGTTGGTCGGGGTGTCCAAAATCAGACAGTTGGCATCTGTCAACATCATACGTGAAATCATACAACGCATTTTCTCGCCTCCGGATAAAACACTCACCTTCTTCAAAAGTTCCTCTCCTGAGAAGAGCATACGGCCTAAGAACCCTTTCAAGAATACTTCATTCGTATCGGGTGAGAATTGTGATAACCAATCGATCAGGTTATAGTCGGAGTTGAAATAGTTCGTATTGTCCAATGGCAGATAGCTTGTGGTGATGGTTTGTCCCCATTGGTATGTACCGGCATCTGCTTTCTCTTCACCATTGATGATTTGGAACAGGGCTGTCATGGCTCTTGGATCGTGGCTGATAAAGACGATCTTGTCTTCTTTCTCGACGTTGAAGTTCAAGTCTTTGAACAAATATTTGCCGTCGATACTCTTTGTCAAGCCCTTTACCTCCAGAATTTGGTTACCCGGCTCGCGGTTAGGATTGAACAAGATGCCAGGATAACGGCGTGAAGATGGTTTGATCTCTTCGATATTCAACTTTTCCAACATCTTCTTGCGGCTGGTAGTCTGCTTTGATTTGGCCACATTGGCACTGAATCGGCGGATGAACTCCTCCAATTCTTTTTTCTTTTCTTCTGCCTTCTTGTTCTGTTGTTGCTGCTGACGCAAAGCCAACTGGCTTGATTCATACCAGAAACTATAGTTGCCGGCGAACAACTGAAGCTTACCATAGTCGATATCGACAGTATGAGTGCAGACGGAGTCGAGGAAGTGGCGGTCGTGGCTCACTACCAATACGGTATGTTCGAAGTTGGAAAGATAGTTTTCCAACCATGCTACGGTGTCGAGGTCGAGGTCGTTGGTCGGCTCGTCCAGCAACAGGTTGTCAGGTTGTCCGAACAATGCTCTCGCCAACAGGATACGTACTTTCTGCTTACCGCTCAAGTCTTTCATCAACATGTAGTGGAGATCTTCACTGATGCCCAAGCCACTTAGCAAAGAAGCTGCATCGCTCTCGGCATTCCAGCCTTCCATCTCGGCAAATTTCTCTTCTAATTCTGAGACGCGGATACCATCTTCATCGCTGAAGTCGGGCTTGGCGTAGAGCGCATTCTTCTCGCTCATGATCTCCCATAGGGTAGTGTGGCCCATCAATACGGTATCCATTACCGTATATTCATCGAAAGCAAAGTGGTCCTGCGCCAAAACGGAGAGGCGTTCTCCCGGTCCTAATGAGACGGAACCGCGCGTTGGATCCAACTGTCCGCTGATAACTTTCAGAAAGGTTGACTTACCGGCACCATTTGCTCCGATAATACCATAGCAGTTGCCCGGCGTAAATTTCAGATTCACATCTTGAAACAAAATTCTTTTGCCGAACTGTACATCCAGATTGTTTACTGTAATCATATTTGTCTTTAGAAATTATTTGCGATTGTCGGTAGTGGCAAGTCTCGACACTTGTTGCATTCACCGTCTTTTATCGACGGTTCTATCGAATACGGGTGTATGCTTTTTGTCGATGGTTGCACAATTGGGGGCAAAGATACAAAAAAAGTTTGTGAGTTGATAGGCTTTTCAGCTTTCTCTCCCTCACAAACTTTTATCTTGTTTTCCTGACGGTTTCGGACCGTCTTGTTGTCTATTTCTTTTCGTCCGAGTAGGTGAACGGCAAGAACTTAACCAGTATCAATACAGGGATTGCCGCAAACATGGCCACAATGAAGAATGTCTTGTAGCCAAGCCAGTCACTAAGCAATCCGCTCATCATGCCAGGAATCATCACGCCGAGGTTCATAATACCTGAAGCAAAGGCGTAGTGGGCCATCTGATGCTTGCCCGGTGCCACTTGTTGCATCATGAACAGGGTCAATCCTACGAAGCCAAAGCCGTAGCCGAAGTATTCAAATGTGATACCGCCGCCGATCAACCATGCACTGTCTGGCTGGTAGATGGCCAACAACGGGTAGACAATGAACGGAATGTTGAATACCAAACACAAGGTGAACAGGGTTTTCTTCAATCCATAGTGCGAAATAAAGTAGCCGGCCAAGAACGATCCCAATACAAACGCCGCCGCACCAAACGATCCATAATAGAGTCCGATCTGCTGTTCGGTCAATCCCAAGCCGCCACTTTCGAGTGATGATTTCATGAAAAGGGGCACGATCTTGATTACCAACCCTTCGGCAAAACGATAGAGAATAATGAAGCAGATGTAGAGGAGGATGTATTTCTTTTGGAAGAAAGTGACGATCACCTCTTTCAGCATTACCCATGTGTCGTGTGCTGATACTACTTGGTGGGTGGCCGACTCTTTATCACTTGGCAACATCTTCCAGTGGTAGAGGCCCAACAAGATCATGATGGCTCCGCAACAGCCCATGATGGTCATCCATGCATTGACGGTTCCGATGCGTTCGATCAAGATTCCTGCAAGATAGACCAGTCCACCTGTTGCAGCCAACTTGGCTACATTGTAGAAAGCACCTTGCCATCCGATATATTTTGCTTGATCCTCTTTGCTCAATACGGCCATGTAGACACCGTCTGTCGCTACGTCATGGGTCGCACCACTGAAGGCAATGACTGCCAACAAGGCAATGGAGATGGCAAAGAAGTGGGGCAATTGCAAAGACAATGCCACCAATCCGAAGAATATACCCGAGCAAAATTGCGTCATTACCACGAAATATTTCTTCGTTTTGAACATCTCCAGAAAGGGACTCCAAAGAGGTTTGATAGTCCATGGGAACATGATGATGGATGTCCAGAATGCAATTTGTGCATCCGAGATGCCTAATCCCTTAAACATCAAAGCCGTTACCATATTCAACACCACAAAGGGCATACCCATGGCAAAGTAAACGGTCGGAACCCATGCAACGGGCGATATTTGGCGTTTAATATCTTGTGTACTCATCTTTTCTTCTTTCGATTAAAGCCATTGGCTCATGAATGCATCCATCTCAGCGGCATGAGCTTCGAGGCTCTGCAACAATTTGAACTGTGCTTTGGTACGGATCAAATTATGCTTTGGGCTATGGATCTTATAGTAAGTGTCACCATTCAAATAGTCGGTCAGGAAGCGGACAGTCTGCATGTAAGTCAACAGACGGCCACCATACGGAAGTAACTTGATCTCGGTCGGTGTCAAGAATGCTTTTGCCTTCTCCATATACCCTTTCGTATAGGCTTCAAAAATAGGAATATTGACATTGACATTGTCGAGGTTCTCGTCGTCTTCAGCCCCCGTATTACCGGCCGTGCGGATGAAGTCTCCGATGTCGGAGAGTACGAAGCCTGGCATGACAGTATCAAGGTCGATGACGCACAAGACGTGATCCGTATCGGCATCGAACAGGATATTGTTCACTTTCGTATCGCAGTGGTTCGTACGTTTCTTCAGTTTCCCTTCCCGATAGAGGCGCTCTTGAATGCACATGGCATCCGCACGTTTCTCAATCTCGTCTACCAACTCTTTCACTTCGTCGAGGCGTCCGGCCGCATTGGCTTGGATGGCTTCGTGGAATTGCTGCAAGCGGAACTCCATATTGTGGAAGTCGGGGATTGTTTCTCCCAGCGTGCCTTCAGGAATATCTGACAGCATTGTCTGGAAGTCGCCGAATGCTTTTCCTGCTTCGTAGGAGAGATCCGGCGTTACCTCTTCGTAGCTCTTGCTGCGGGGAATAAGCAAGCTGACGCGCCAGTAGCTATCTCCGTCGAAGTAATAGCGCTTTCCGTCTTTCGTCGGATAGAAGGTCAATACTTTGCGGTCGACATCACTTTCGCCTCTCTCTACGAGTTTTTTGCGAATATGAGACGTGACGACATGTATATTGTTCTGCAGCATTTCCACATTTGTGAAAATCAAATGGTTGATACG
>CAVJQR010000101.1:0-9789 GCA_963651605.1 Agathobaculum sp. | reverse complement strand
CAGAGCACGTGATTTGTAATCTCGGGGTCGTTGGTTCGAATCCGACAAGAGGCTCGGAAATGAGAGAAGCGGGAAAGGTAATACTTTTCTCGCTTTTTTTGTATATATGCTTAGAAATTAGTGTGATATGAAAGTGATTTTAGTGAATGGAAGTCCACACCACCAGGGGTGTACTTTTACGGCATTGCGCGAGATTGAGAAAGAGTTGAATGCACAAGGCATTGAAACCGAAATCTTTTGGATAGGCATCCGCCCGTTGGCCGGCTGCATGGGGTGCGGACAATGCTTCGAGACAGGATTGTGTTGCATCGAAGACAGCGTGAATCTCTTCTTGGCGAAAGCCGCTCATGCCGATGGTTTCGTATTTGGATCGCCCGTTCACTTCGCCTCGGCTACCGGAGCTTTGACCTCGTTCATGGACCGTGCTTTCTATGGCCGTTCGGCATTGTTCGCTTATAAACCGGCAGCATCGATCGCTTCTTGCCGAAGAGCGGGAACGACTACCACCTTCGACCAGCTGAACAAATACTTTACGATCAGCAATATGCCAATCGTTTCTTCCAATTATTGGAATTGCGTACACGGTACAACCCCCGAAGAGGTACAACAAGATATCGAAGGGCTGCAGACAATGCGCATCTTGGGCCGCAACATGGCGTGGATGTTGAAATCTATTGAGGCGGGAAAGCGGGCCGGTATTGAAGCACCAACCCTCGAGCCGCGGACGAATACCAACTTTATCCGCTGAGGCACGTTTGGCAATACCGAACTTTTTTCGTATCTTCGTAGCTCAAAAAATAGGTTGACATGGTAAGTTTCCTTCAAGTAAACAGCTTGACAAAAAGTTTTGGTGACCGGATCCTTTTCGAGGATATTACATTCGGTGTGGCACAAGGGCAGAAGATAGGTCTGATAGCCAAAAATGGATCGGGCAAAACCACCTTGTTGAATATCATAGCCGGCAAAGAGGATTACGACGCGGGCTCGGTGGTCTTCCGAAATGATTTGCGAGTCGGCTATCTGGAACAGGCACCTTCTTATCCGGCAGGCTTGACCGTGCTGCAAGCATGTTTCTATTCTCAGAACGAAACAGTACAGCTGTTGGCCGAATATGAACAGGCCATCGTCGATGAGAACACCGCCAAGGTGAACGCCCTGCTCGAACGGATGGACAGCTTGAAGGCATGGGATTATGAACAACGTGCGAAACAGATATTGGGCGAGCTGAAGATTCATAACTTCGATCAGAAGGTGGAGAACCTATCCGGCGGACAATTGAAACGCGTGGCATTGGCCAATGTGTTGATTACCGAGCCCGAATTGGTGATATTGGATGAGCCTACCAACCACTTGGACTTGGAAATGACCGAATGGTTGGAGGATTATCTGAGTCGTTCACGCATCAGTATTTTGATGGTGACGCACGACCGCTATTTCTTGGACCGCGTCTGTAGTGAAATTTTAGAGATAGACCATCAGCAAATCTATCAGTATAAAGGCAATTACGCCTACTATTTGGAGAAAAGACAAGAGCGTATCGAGGCGCAAAATGCAGAAGTGGACCGTGCCAATAACTTGCTTCGTAAGGAGTTGGATTGGATGCGCCGCCAGCCGCAAGCTCGTGGTACGAAGGCAAAATACCGCATTGATGCCTTCTATGAATTGGAGAAAAAAGCCAAGCAACAGCGAGAAGCGGGCCAAGTCAACTTGGATGTGAAAGCTTCTTATATCGGCTCTAAAATATTTGAGGCGGTAGATGTTTGCAAACGGTTTGACCAACTCAAGATCACCGATCACTTCAATTATGTGTTTGCCCGCTATGAAAAAATGGGCATTGTCGGCAACAATGGTACCGGCAAATCTACCTTTATAAAGATGTTGATGGGCGAAGTGCAGCCCGACAGCGGACATTTTGATGTGGGAGAAACGGTTCGTTTTGGCTATTATAGCCAAGATGGTTTGCAGTTTGACGAACAGATGAAGGTGATCGATGTGGTGCAGCGCATTGCAGAATACATCGATTTGGGCGATGGGCGCAAGTTGGGCGTCTCCCAATTCTTGAACTATTTTTTGTTTACTCCCGACAAACAGCACAGTTTTGTCTATAAATTGAGTGGAGGGGAGAAGCGTCGCCTCTACTTATGTACCATCTTGATGCGCAATCCTAACTTCTTGGTGCTCGACGAGCCGACCAATGATTTGGACATTATGACGTTGAACGTATTGGAAGAGTACTTGCGAAGCTTCAAAGGATGCGTGATTGTGGTATCGCACGACCGCTATTTCATGGACAAAGTGGTGGATCATCTGTTGGTGTTCCGTGGCAATGCCGACATCAAAGACTTCCCTGGTAATTACTCACAGTATAGAGCTTGGAAAGAGGAACAGGACGCTATTCGAAAGCAAGAAGAGGCGGCCGTCAAGCCGCAGTCTGCACCTGCTCCTGAGAAACGACGTGCGGAGAATGAATCAAAACGGCGGTTGACTTTCAAAGAACGGAAAGAGTTCGAAGCATTGGACGAGGAGATTCCACAGTTGGAAGAAGAAAAGAAACTATTGGAAGAGGAAATGAGTAGCGGTACTCTCTCGGCCAACGAGCTGATGGCCAAGTCCAATCGCATCAGTCAATTGATGGACGAGCTCGACGAGAAGAGTATGCGCTGGTTGGAATTGAGCGAGTTCGCTTGAAAAAAAGGATATGGAACAGTGTGAAAAACCAGTCTTGTGGAATCGAAACTTCATACAATGTTGTATTTCCTACTTCTTGATGAATTTCGCATTCTATATGTTGATGCCCACCTTACCACTCTATTTGGTGGAATCGTTGAGGATCAATCACTCGGAAGTGGGGATGGCTATCTCCAGCTATACGATCGGAGTGCTTTGTGTTCGGCCGTTTTCCGGCTATTTGGTTGATTGTTTCTCGAGAAAGCCCCTCTATTTGTTTGCTTTTTTCTTTTTCAGTCTCTTCTTTTTCGGCTATCTTTGGGCTACAACACTGCTGCTGTTGATGCTGATCCGCTTTCTGCAAGGAGGCTTTATGGGGTTGACATCGGTGGCAGGCAATACCATTACGATTGATGTGATTCCTTCATCTCGCCGAGGAGAGGGGATGGGTTTCTATGGATTGACCATCAACTTGGCCATGTCATTGGCACCGCTGGTGGCTGTGTCATTGTATAATTATATAGGCTTTGCCCCGATTGTTTGGATAGCAATAGCCGCTTCTTTCTTGGGCTTCTGCTCCGTTTCGTTCATTGTCTATCCTAAACGTGAGCGGGAGAAGCGTCCTTCATTTTCGTTGGATCGGTTCATTTTGCTTGATGCTATCCCGACAGCTATCTCATATATATTAGTAGCAGTGCCATATGGCATGATCGTTTCGTTCGCTGTTCTGTATGGTTTGGATATTCATGTGGAGAACCCCGGCTATTTCTTTATTTTCATGGCCATTGGGGTCGGGACATCGCGCTTGGTTTCCGGCCGTTTGGTCGATAAAGGAAAGATTCACATGGTGGCTTCGGCTTCGATTCTGTTGCTCGTCCTCGTGTTTGCTCTCTATGCTACTGTGCAGACAACGTCGGCTTTTTACCTTTCTGCATTGTTTATTGGCATAGGATTCGGCACGGGCGTGCCTGCCTTTCAATGTCTTTTTGTCAATGTTGCGCCGCATCAGTTGCGAGGCACGGCCACTTCCACCTATTTGACTTCATTCGATATCGGCGTTGGTATAGGCTCGTTGGCGGCGGGTTATATCTCGTCGGCCCTCAGCTTGTCGTGGGCTTTTCTTGTTGGGGCAGGATGTTGCTTCCTCTCTTTTGTGGTATACCAAAGCTGGACAAAGAGCGCTTATGAGACACATTGTGTGCTGAAACGATGATTGTTGAACCAAAAATATATGCCGTTGATGAGCGAACAGTCGTTACTGTATTTGTTAATTTCCTTTCAAGATGTAGGTTTATACTATTAAAAAATGTCTATATGTAACCGAAAAGCAACTAAAAATTGCAGAAAGAATTGATATAGGTCAAAACTTTTGCGGGTTTTGTCAAATTTAACATTGCTAAAGAGCTATGTTGTAAAACATATATTACCTTTGCTTCCGTTAAGAAAGAAATCAACAACGGGTTTGTTGATATCGATGTTTAGGTTAATAGATTTTATAGGTTGTTTTTAGGTTTAATTTAAAAGGTTATTAATTATGAGACGTTTAGGTTTATTGGTTGCCGTATTGGCTATGAGTGCAACAGTTTCATTTGCAGGAAACAAACAGAAGAATCCGTTTTCAGCTTCGACTTATCAGCTGAGCAATTACTTGGAACTGACTGCAGATCAAGCACGTGAAGTTGAAAGCATCAACGACTATTTCCAAGAGATGCAAGCATCAAGCCTTCGTGCTACAACTAAAGAATTGCAGGAATCCAAAATGCAGAATGCCGTTTACGGAAACTTGAAATTGATGAAACGCGTGTTGGATGCTGATCAGTACCGCAAATATGTAGCATTGATCAACGTGACAAACAACAATAACCGTTTGATGGATATTGATGCTACTCCGGATGCGTTCTTGGCAGACAACAAGTAATCAGAGTTTACTTACCAATCTTATATTAAAGATGTTTCATGATTGTATGAGACATCTTTTTTGTTTTTATAGAAAGCTCAAGAATAAAAGAAAAACTGCTCGGTAGCTTTTGAAAAGTTTCTCGGCACAAAACTACAGTTTTCCCCCGAGTGAACTACAGTTTTGTCCGCATAAAACTCGAGTTTTCTCGGCATGAAACTGCAGTTCGTTGCCGAATGAATTTTGCAAAACTGCCATATTGCCGAAAAATGGATGAGAAGCTTTCCTTTTGAAGAAGGAAAGGATCGGTTCATATCGAAACAATAACCTATCTTTTTTTATCAAATTCCTCCCTCTTTTTATCGAATTAATTATTGCCATGTTCGCAAATAATTTCTACTTTTGTTGCCGAATTTGCAAACTCGAGTTTACAACCTATGAGCGAAAACATCAGTCATCCGGGGATTGTTGAAAGCATTGACAACAACTTGGTCACAGTCCGTATCACTCAATATTCGGCATGTGCCGGTTGTCATGCCAAGTCGGCATGTACGGCAGCTGACCGCAAGGATAAATTGATGACGGTAGAAGACTTTTCGGGCGACTTCAAGGTGGGCGATCGTGTACTGATCATCGGCCAGTCGTCGATGGGTATGCAAGCTGTCGTCTTGGCCTTTGTCGTTCCGCTCATCTTGCTGGTTGTGTCGTTGGCAGTAGGGGCTTCCTACTTGTCGGAGGGCATGAACGGATTGCTCGCTTTGCTGGTTCTTGCAGTGTATTATCTTATATTATATAAATTTCGCGATAAGCTGAAAAAACACTTCGTATTTAAACTTAAAAAAATATGATGATTTTAATTGCCGTTATTTCGTTAGGGGCGATCGGTGTAATCGGTGCCCTGTTGTTATTCTGGGCTTCAAAGAAGTTTGAGGTGCATGAAGATCCTCGTATCGGAGAAGTTCAGTCTGTGCTTCCTGGAGCCAATTGTGGTGGATGTGGATATGCAGGTTGCGCCGGCTTCGCCGGGGCCTGTGTCAAAGCTGATTCCCTCGATGGATTGCTCTGCCCGGTCGGAGGAGCCCCGGTCATGTCAAAGGTCGCAACCATCTTGGGTAAAGAGGCAGTTGCTGCTGAACCGAAAGTTGCAGTAGTCCGTTGTAATGGTACTTGCCAGGCCCGTCCTCGTACCAATACATACGATGGAGTCAAAAGCTGTAGCATAGCTTCGACGTTGTACGGAGGAGAAACAGGTTGTACTTTTGGGTGTTTGGGATATGGCGATTGTACGGTAGCCTGCAACTTCGGCGCTATCAAGATCAATCCTGAAACGGGACTGGCCGAAGTCGACGAAGACAAATGTACCGCATGTGGTGCTTGTGTGAAAGCCTGCCCGAAGAATGTGATCGAACTGAGAAAGAAAGGTCCGAAATCGCGCCGCATTTATGTTTGCTGCGTCAACAAAGACAAGGGCGCAGTTGCCCGCAAGGCTTGTACCAATGCATGTATTGGTTGTGGAAAGTGCGCAAAAGAGTGTCAGTTTGAAGCCATTACGGTTGAGAATAATGTTGCTTACATTGATTATACGAAGTGTCGCATGTGTCGCAAATGCGTCGCAGTTTGTCCGACGGGTGCCATCCACGAGTTGAATTTCCCTCCACGTAAAGAGGTGGCTCCAAAGCCCGCCGCTGCTGCCACTGCAAGACCGGTTGCCGCTGCCGGCGCACAACCCGCTGCGGCCGCTGCAGCTTCAAAAGGTGAAGCTGCGCAAGCTCCCGCTCAAGCACCGGTAGCACCGAAGGCGGAAGCCCCTGCTGCAACATCGGCAGCACCAAAAGCAGAAGCGCCAAAAGTTGAGGCTCCGGCACCGAAGCCCGCCGCTGCAGCTCCGGTTGCCCCGCAAGAAGCCAAGCCGGCAGAAGCACCGGTTGCTCAACCCGTTGAACCAACAGAAGTAAAAGAAGATATTAAAAAATAAAAATCAGAACGTATGCTAAGGACATTTCGAATCGGAGGTATTCATCCACCCGAGAATAAACTGTCTGCCGGTAAAAAGATTACCGCACTGGCTGCACCTAAACAGGTCATCATCCCATTGAGCCAGCATATTGGAGCCCCGGCACAAGCTGTAGTAAAAAAAGGCGATTTAGTAAAAGTGGGTACATTGCTTGCCAAGGCCGGCGGATTTGTTTCGGCCAATATTCACTCATCTGTTTCCGGCAAAGTCAATAAGATTGACAATGCATTGGACACCAGCGGATACAAACGCCCGGCCATCTATATCGATGTGATCGGCGACGATTGGGAAGAGACGATAGACCGTACTGACACCTTGGTGAAAGAATGTGAACTCTCATCGAAAGAGATTATCGACAAGATTGCTGCTGCCGGTATCGTAGGTATGGGTGGTGCCACATTCCCTACCCAAGTCAAGTTGATGCCGCCTCCAGGAAGCAAGGCCGAGATCGTTATCGTCAATGCCGTAGAGTGCGAACCCTATCTGACAGCCGACCATTCATTGATGATGGAAAAAGGCGAGCAGATCATGGTTGGTCTCTCCATTTTGATGAAAGCAGCCGGAGTAAGCAAGGCAGTGATCGGTATTGAGAACAATAAACCCGATGCCATTGCTCATATGACAAAGCTGGCCGCCTCCTATCCGGGCATAGAAGTGATGCCATTGAAGGTGCAATATCCGCAAGGTGGTGAGAAACAATTGATCGACGCTGTAACCTCTCGTCAGGTAAAAAGCGGAGCACTGCCTATTTCTGTGGGCGCCATCGTACAGAATGTTGGAACTGTTTATGCCGTATATGAAGCGGTTCAGAAAAACAAACCATTGTTCGAACGCGTCGTAACTGTTACAGGTAAGGCATTGACCAACCCATCTAATTTCTTGGTCCGTATCGGTACGCCGATCAGCAATCTGATCGAAGCCGCCGGAGGTCTTCCTGAAGATACAGGTAAGATCATTGGTGGTGGTCCGATGATGGGTAAAGCTTTGATCAGTACAGAGGTCCCTGTCGGAAAAGGTAGTTCGGGTGTCCTTCTGTTGAAGAAAGAAGAAGCTGTCCGCAAGCCGATGCACGATTGTATTCGTTGTGCGAAATGCGTGAGTGCGTGTCCAATGGGCTTGAACCCTGCCTTCTTGATGCGTTCAACGATCTACAAGAAATGGGATTTGGCTGAGGAGGATCGCATCCAAGACTGTATCGAGTGCGGTTCATGTAGCTTTACATGTCCGGCCAACCGTCCGTTGTTGGACCAGATCCGTGTAGGAAAAGCGAAAGTAATGGGTATTATCCGTTCAAGAAAGTCATAAAAAAAGAGCAATTATGGAAAATAGTTTATATGTATCGCCGTCGCCCCACATTCATGGAGGTGACAGCATCAGCAAAAACATGTATGGAGTACTGATTGCCCTCATTCCGGCATTCTTGGTTTCTCTCTACTACTTCGGACTGGGAGCACTGGTCGTTACATTGACCTCAGTCGTATCTTGTGTCGTTTTTGAGTACTTGATTCAAAAATTCATCATGAAGCAAGAACCGACCATTTGCGATGGTTCTGCTATTTTGACGGGTGTTTTGTTGGCATTCAACTTACCGTCCAACCTCCCTGTTTGGATTATCGTGATTGGTGCCTTGGCAGCAATCGGAATTGGTAAGATGACCTTTGGCGGATTGGGAAACAATATTTTCAACCCGGCCTTGGTAGGTCGTGTGTTCTTGTTGATTTCATTCCCGGCACAAATGACGACTTGGCCATTGGTTGATGCAACCCAAGCATTCCCTTTGACTTACACTGATGCGGCAACAGGAGCCACGGTGCTCTCATTGATGAATGAGCATGTTACGGAGTTGCCGTCATACACTTCCTTGTTGGCGGGAGCTCATGGTGGTAGTTTAGGTGAGATCAGTGCCATCGCCTTATTGTTGGGCTTTGCTTTCATGTTGTGGAAGAAGATCATTTCTTGGCATATTCCTGTGACAATCATCGCAACAGTGTTTGTCTTCACGGGCATTATGCACTTGGTTAATGCCGAAGAATATGCCAGCCCATTTGTACATATTCTTTCCGGAGGTCTGATGTTAGGTTCCATCTTTATGGCAACCGACTATGTTACTTCGCCAATGACGAAGAAAGGAATGGTGATCTATGCCATCGGTATCGGATTGCTTACCTCCATCATTCGTCTGTTCGGTTCCTATCCGGAAGGTATGTCATTTGCCATTTTGATCATGAATGCGTTGACTCCATTAATCAACACGTATGTTAAACCTAAACATTTTGGAGACAAGTAAGGATGGAAAAATTAAAATCAACATTGCCAAATATGCTTCTCTCACTGACGGGTACCTGCGTCATTGCCGGCGCGATACTGGCAGGTGTCAATGAAGTGACAAAAGAACCGATTGCGCAGACAAAAGCTGCTACGTTGGAGGCTGCCATCAAAGCTGTTACTCCTGCGTTTGACAACAAGCCAACCGAAGAATCCTATATGGTGGCTACTCCCGAAGGTGACTCTCTTCGGATCTATCCTGCCAAGAGCGGTGGCGAAATGGTTGGAGCAGCAGTGGAAAGCTTCACGAAGAAGGGCTTCGGCGGTGAGATCAAGGTGATCGTCGGTTTCGACATGGACGGAAAAATCACCAACTACTCTGTGCTTTCTCATTCAGAGACTCCCGGTTTGGGAGCAAAGATGCAAGAGTGGTTCTCGACGGAAAAAGGCAACCAAAGTGTCATCGGCCGTAAGATTGATGGCAAAGGTTTGACCGTAAGCAAGGATGGAGGAGATGTGGATGCTATTACAGCTGCCACCATTTCAAGCCGAGCTTTTTTGGATGCGGTCAATAAAGCTTACACAGCCTTTAGTGGAACCGATGCACAAAGTACGGCAACATCTAATTCATCAAATTCAATAGATTTGGATGATTCAACTGAAGCAACCGAATCAACAGAGGAAGGAGGAAACAACAATGAGTAATTTAAAAATCTTAATCAACGGATTGGTTAAAGAAAATCCGACGTTTGTATTGTTGTTGGGTATGTGTCCGACGTTGGGTACCACTTCTTCAGCAATGAACGGATTGAGTATGGGATTGGCTACCATGTTCGTATTGATTTGCTCTAATGTCGTTATTTCGGCAGTGAAAAATTTGGTGCCTGACATGGTTCGTATCCCGGCATATATTGTGATTATCGCTACCTTTGTAACGGTAGTTCAG
>CAVJQR010000100.1:0-9844 GCA_963651605.1 Agathobaculum sp. | reverse complement strand
ACTCTTCCGTTTAACGCCAACCAGCTTAGGCCCAAGAGATGAGTCGTTCCGACTCACGCTTCGCGGTTGCTTCTCATCTTATTATACATTACTATTCTATAAGGTAATAATAATAATGGGATGATTCTGAAGGAGAGAGATACATATCCCCGATAAAAATTGTTTGTACAAAAAAAGGTGCACCGGAGAGGAATCACTCCGTGCACCTTCATTCGTATTGTAACCGCTTTACAGTTTGTACCGATACATCTCGGCGAGACTCTTCTGATACTCGTTTTGAAGCTGTAGCCAATTCTCCATGCTTTGGTAGATGGTTCCCACATTGACGAAATAATCGATCATGGATATCTGCCCCGATTGGATGGCTTTGTTCAGAAGGGGCAGACTGTTTTGTCCCTTCAAGGCTTCACTGTATTCGTCGACCGACCGTTTCAGCTCTGAGGCTTTGCTCCATAACTGCCGCAACTCGGCCGTCTTGGTCTCTGTCCATCCCGCCAGTTGCAACTCGGCACTCAGCCGTTCGGCCTTGGCCTGCTTCACCTTGTGGCGATTGGAGAAGAGCGGAATGGAGAGCCCTACGAGAACACCGTTGTACCGCTCGCCTCCACTCGACGGATTCATGCGGTAGCCCAGGGTGATGTTCGGCAGTCCCTGTTGTTTGCTGACGTTTATCCGGCGTGCTGCAGCCGATTGGTTTTCTTGCAGGTAACTTCTCTCCGGCAGTTCGTTGAATGCTTCGAGACGGAACGCTTCGAAATCGGATGGGAGAAAGGCCGTCTGCGGATAGACCGAGTCGGTAAAGGCGATGGCCACACCGCCGTTGAGTGCCTGCAGCACCTCGTTCTTCTCCCGTATCGCTGTCTCGTTTTGACGCATCTCGTTGCGGGCATTCAGCATCTCCAGCTCCACCTTCCCGGTCTCGATGGCCGTGGTGGCCCCCTTTTCCAGCTGAGAAGCATAGAAGCGGTTCAGCAGCTCGGCGTTTTGCAGTCGTTGGCTCAAGAGCGAGCGCAGCTGATGTAGATAGACCAAATCGAGGCATGTCTGCTTCGCCTGCAGGAGGATTTCCTGCCGGGTGACGGCCGCCAATGCCTCGTAGCTGCTGCTCTTCGCCTCGATCAGCTTGCTCCGTTGTGCGTAGAGAGTGGGAAAGGCAAACGACTGGGTGGCCTCCAGCTCGCCGGTGAACCCCATGCCCTCCTTGTTGCCCCACTGATGAACATACTGCACCTCCGGGTCCGGCAGATTGTTTTCGCTCCGGTCCTGTAGCGTCTGCGCCTCTACTTGTGCGGCGTTTGCCTGCAGCTCTTTGTTGTTTTGCAAGATGGATTGCAATACCTCGTCGATGCTCCGCGCCTGCAGTGATTGGGCGGAGAGTCCGAAGGAGGCATTCAGCAAGAGTGTTATAAGGATTGTCTTTTTCATTTTTCTTTGTTCGTTAGAAGATAGATAATAGGAATGATAAATCCATTCAGGAAGGTGGAGGTGAGCAGTCCGCCCAAGATGACCGTTGCCATCGGACTCTGGATCTCGTTGCCCGGCAGATCGCCGTTGATAGCCAGCGGAATCAGCGCCAAAGCCGAGCTCAAAGCCGTCATGAGGATCGGATTCAGACGGTCCAACGACCCTTTGACGACCGCCTCGTGCAGCGGCATTCCTTCCTCTCTCAGTTGTGTATAGTGGCTGATCAGCAGCATTCCGTTGCGGGTGGCAATGCCAAACAGCGAGATGAAACCGATGATAGCCGGAATACTGATCTCACCCGAAGTGAGGCACAAGATGAAGACGCCGCCGATCAGTGCCAACGGCAGGTTCAACATCACGATACCACTCTCGCGTGCATCCTTGAATTCGTTGTACAACAAGAGGAAGATGACCAGCAACGATGCCAACGACGTCAGCAAAAGGGTGCGGCTGGCCGCCTGTTCGCTCTCGAACTGTCCGCCATATTCGATGTGGTAACCTTCCGGAAGCCGGATCTTTTCGTCGACCGCTTTTTGGATATCATTGACAACACCCCGCAGGTCGCGCTCTGAAACGTTGGCACTCACCACGATCTTGCGCTGGGCATTCTCGCGGTTGATGGTGTTCGGACCTGCTGCCGAACGGATATCTGCCACATAGCTGAACGGAATCTTGGTGCCGTTGGCATCGATCATCAGGTTGCGGATATCCTCCATCGTGGCACGGCTCTCGTCGGATGTTTTCACCGTCAAGTCGAAGGTCTTGCCGTCATCATACACCTGACTGACAATTTCCCCGCCTAACATCACATTGATATACTCCTGAAATTCCGGCAATGGAATACCATATTTGGCCAAAACCTCGCGCTTCGGGGTGATCATCAGCTGAGGGCGTTCGATCTGTTGCTCGACCTTCAGGTCGACCAGTCCCGGGATTCCTTTCACGGCATCCTTTATTTGGTTGCCCAACAGGAAGAGGCGGTTCAGATCCGTACCGAACAGTTTGATGGCAATATTGGCTTCCGTTCCGGAAAGCATCGCATCGATACGGTGGGAGATGGGCTGCCCGATCTCGATGTTGGCACCCGTTATGGAGGAAAGCTTCCGGCGGACATCGTTCATCACCTCTTCGCGCGAGCGCTCTTTCAGCTCGAACGGGGCTTCGATCTCGCTCACATTTACGCCGAGTGCGTGCTCATCCAATTCCGCGCGGCCGGTTTTGCGCGCCACCGTCTGAATCTCCGGCACTTGCATCAGCAACTCTTCCGCACGGCGTCCCATACGATCCGACTCCTCGAGCGAGATGCCCGGCAGGGTGCTGACGTTGATGGTAAACGATCCTTCATTGAAACCCGGCAAGAAGCTGCGGCCCAACGTGAAGAAGAGACCCAACGCTATGACAAACACCGAGAAGGTGGCAATGAGTACACTCCGCTTATGGGCCAAAGCCTGCTCCAAAGCTTTCCCATAGTAGACCCGCAATTGGCGGGCGATCCAGGCATCTTGCATCGGCTTGTGCCCTTTGCGGTCCAACAAATAACTACAGAGGACGGGCGTCAAGGTCAGGGCTACCACCGTCGAAGCGAACAAGGCCACGA
Source organism: Agathobaculum sp. (assembly GCA_963651605.1). Classification (GTDB taxonomy): domain Bacteria; phylum Bacteroidota; class Bacteroidia; order Bacteroidales; family Tannerellaceae; genus Parabacteroides. The sequence goes on along the minus strand of CAVJQR010000100.1, from coordinate 6,783 downwards.
TAAAGGCAATACCCAATGGAATCAACATGCGCCCCTCCATTCCTGTCAGGAAGAACAACGGAACGAAACTGACGACAATGATCAGGGTGGAGTTGAGGATCGGCATACGAACCTCGCGGGAGGCATCGAACACCACGTCGCGAGTGGCCCGTTGCTGATCGGGCGGTAGCATCCGGTTCTCCCGCAACCGTTTGTAGACATTCTCGACATCGACAATGGCATCGTCGACCAACGAACCGATGGCGATCGCCATACCGCCGAGACTCATAGTGTTGATTGTCAGCCCCAGATAGTGAAGGGTCAGGATGGACACCAGCAGGGAGAGCGGCAAGGCTATCAACGAAATGAGCGTCGTCCGGACATTCATCAGGAAAAGGAACAGGACGATGATGACAAAGAAGCTGCCTTCGAAAAGACTCTCCTTTACATTATTGATGGAACTGTCGATGAAACGGCTCTGACGGAAGATGTCTGTCGAGACATGAACATCGCTCGGCATGTTCTTTTGGAGGTCGGCCACTATCTCGTCCAACTTGTTCGTCAGGTCGATTGTACTCGTATTCGGCTGCTTGGTGACGGTAATGAGCACGGCCGGCTTCCCCTTCTCCGAGGCAAGACCCAGCTTCGGACTCTTGCCTCCTACCTTGACCGTGGCGATATCTTCCAATAGGATAGGGGTATGGTCGGCCGTCGTGGTGACCACTCCCTTGGCGATCTCCTCCACTTTGTCGGTGGAAAGTACGCCGCGGATGATATATTCGTTGTCGAACTCATAGAGCACGCCGCCGTTTGCATTCCGGTTCATGTCGCGGCAGACGGCAAGCACTTGGTCCAAGCCGATGCCGTAATGCTTCATGCGTGCGGGGTCCAACAGGATTTGGTACTCTTTGATGTCGCCACCGATGACGGCCACCTGTGCCACACCTCCCGTCGAGAGCAGGCGCGGACGGACGGTCCAGTCGGCCATAGTCCGAAGATCCAGCAAGGAGGTCGTGTCGGATGTCAATCCGATGATCAGCATCTCGCCCAAAATAGAGGACTGCGGGCCTAATGTCGGCTTGCCTACGTTCTGAGGAAGCTCTTCACCGACCACGGACAACTTCTCGGAGACGATCTGACGTGCCTTGTAAATGTCTGTTCCCCATTCAAATTCGACCCATACCACCGAGAAACCTGTGGTGGATGATGAGCGCACACGGCGCACATCCATGGCACCGTTCACCGCCGTTTCGACGGGGAAGGTGACCAGTCGCTCTACCTCTTCGGGTGCCATGCCGTTGGCTTCGGTCATGATCACCACCGTGGGAGCGTTCAGATCAGGGAACACATCAACGTCCGTATGGAATGCCGTATAGATTCCGCTGATCATCAGAACAATAGCTGCTACCAACACCACCAGTCGGTTGTGCAGCGAATAATGTATGATTTTATTCAACATGGCAAAAACGTTTTAGTGGGACGATTAGTGGTGATGCGTATGAGCCGGGATAGCGTTCGAGGCCGAGGCCAGTTTGATTTGGTAGGCTCCTTTGGTAACCACCTGTTCGCCGCCCTGCAAACCCGAGAGGATCTGCACCCGTTTTCCGTTGTCGGCTCCGATAGTCACGTATTGTTTCTTGTAGCAATCTTCGTCGAGGCGGACGTAAACACAATAGGAACCCTGCTCTTCGATGAGAGCGCTCCACGGCAAAGAGAAGACGTTGGCCTGTTCGCTCCCCAAGAGGTAGATCTCGACAAACGAGCCCGGAATGACAGCCCCCTTATTGTCGAACTCGAACAATACCGGAATGTAGAACGATTCGCCCGATGAGCGGCCGTATGAGAGCAGTCGGCCGTTCAGATCGTCGAGGGTATAGACCTGCTCGTCGTAGGGCGTTTTGAAATAGGCCGAGCGGATCAGCGGCAGTTGGTTGTAATATTTTTCCGAGACATCGGCCCGCAACACCAGGCGGTTCGTCTGCGAGATGGTGGCCAGTGGTTGTCCGACGGCTACATAGTCGCCCTCTTTTACCAGAATATTCTTCAGAAAGCCTTGGATCGGTGCCGTGATAGCTACCCCTTTGGCCGTCTGTTTTCCTTGGATAGCCTCATAAGCCACCTTGGCATTCTCGAAGGTCAGCTGTGCCTGTTCGAAATCTTTCTGCGAAACGATCTTGTCTGCCACCAAATCCTTCATGCGTTCGTACTCGCTCTTGGCCGTCTCGTAAGCGTTTTTGGTGCGCAATGCCACGTCGCCGTCCGAGAGTGCGCCGGATGCCAACGAGAGGACAGTCTGCCCTTTTCGGACCGCTGTACCGTCAACGAAACGGGTGGCGCCCAATGTGACGACGCCCGGCACGGTGGCAACCAGTACCGATTCGGATCCTTGTGCCGCTTCGATCTGTCCCGATGTCTTGATGACTTCGGCAAAGGTACCCGGTGCAGCCTCTTCCGTTTCCAGTCCGACGGCCTCGGCTTGTGCCTCTTTGAATACTATCTCTCCGGCGGCATGCGTCTCGTGCTCGTGTTCTCCTTCGTGTTCATGTTCGTGTTCGTGCTCTTCTGTTGCTTCGGCGTGTTCATGATCGTGCTCATGCTCTTCATGATGCCCGCCTTTTTCGCCACAACTGCATACCAAAGCAGCCATGACGAATGTCATAAATATTTTTTTCATATGATCTTCGTTTGTTGATTAATAGCTTGCAATCGTACATAGGCTTCGTCACTTCATCACCTGACAAAGCGAATGTTTTTCGGGAAAAAACAGCTCAACAAACGGGAGGCGCGCGGAGCCCCTTCGCCTTTCCTATCCATGTGTCGTGGAGAGTCTCCTTGTAGATGGCCGCTTCGCGGTTGAAAAGCAAAAGGAAGAGCGTATCTTCTGTATCGGAATAGTTGAATAGTGTAAGCAAAGGAGTAAGTACAAGCGTCATGTCATGCTCGATCACATGCTTGTCGATGGTCAGGTTCAGTGCCTGATTATGGTCCGTACAGCCCGTGTCGTCCACATGATGGTGGGAGTGGGTATCGGCTGTTTCGCCCATGATCCACTCGAAACAGGGAAGACCGTTGCTATGATGGTGATGGGGGATGACGACGGAGAGCAGCAATACAAAGCTTGCTGCCAGCACCATGTAATAGGCTATTTTCTCTTTCGTCTGCTTCATCATCTCAGCTTTTGCTGCAAAGAAACTACAAAAAATCCACATTTGCAAGCCTTTTCGATGCAACCAAGTTGCAAAAATACAAGAGGTTCGCAACCTGACATCGTCACTTCGTCTTTTGCGTGTTGGGCAAGAAGCCGGCCACGATGCCCAACAGGGGCAGCAACGAACTGATCTGAAAGATGTATTCGACGCTGGTCTTGTCGGCCAACCAACCGAAGAAAGCCGAGCCGAGTCCGCCCAATCCAAACATCAGTCCGAAGAAAACGCCCGAGATCATCCCGATCTTGTCCGGCATCAGGTCGGTGGCATACACCACGATCGACGAGAAAGCGGAGGCAATGACCAACCCCGAGAGGAAAGCGCAGGCGATGGTGCCCGCCAAACCGACATAGGGCATGGCCAAGGCGAAGGGAGCCGAGCCGAGAATCGAGAACCAGATGACATATTTTCGTCCGAAGCGGTCGCCCAACATACCGCCGGCCACTGTTCCCATGGCGAAGGCCGCCAGGAAGAGAAACAGGCAGAGTTGTGAGGTTTGTACCGACACCCCGAACTTGTCGATCAGGAAGAAGGTGAAATAGCTCGTGATGCAGGCGGTATAAAAATATTTCGAAAACATCAACAGCACCAAGATCAGCAGCGCCCCATACTTGGCCCGGGGCGTGATGTCTGTGCGGACGTTGCCGGCAAAGGCACGACCCGACGGCACAAACGTGAGGCGGGCCTTGTACCATGTCCCGACGCGGAGCATGATCAGTGCCGCCAAGACGGCCGCCAGTCCGAACCATGAGATGGCATGCTGCCCATAAGGGAGGATGATCAGCGCCGCCAACAACGGACCGATAGCGGAGCCTCCGTTGCCACCCACCTGAAAGATGGACTGCGCCAGGCTCTTCTTTCCGCCGGAAGCCAACTGTGCCACGCGCGATGCGGTAGGATGGAAGGCGGCAGAGCCGAAGCCCACAATGCTCACGGCCAGGATGATGGAGAGGAAACCGTCGACAAAAGCCAACATTAACAGTCCGACCAGGGTGATGCACATCCCCAACGAGAGGGCATAGGGTTGCGGACGCTTGTCGGCATAGAGCCCGGTGAGCGGCTGCAGGATGGACGAGGTCATCTGAAACGCGAAGGTGATGACTCCGATCTGTGAGAAGGTAAACCCAAACTGCTCCTTGATGATCGGGTAGATGGCCGGAATGATGGACTGGATCAAGTCGTTCAAAAAGTGGGAGAGGCTGATGATGAGGAGGATGGAATAGGCCGTTTCCTCGGTGATTGTCGGGTCTCCCTTGATCTTGTGTGCTATTGTTCGTATATTCATGACGTTTGCGCAATGCGGGTGGGAGGCATTTCTGCCTCCCTGCTATGACAAAAATTTGCGCAAAGGTAGTAAATATTTCCTCTCCGTCGGCTATCTATGCTACAGTAAGTGGTAGGAAACCGTGAGGCCGGCCATGACGATTGCCACCATCGACATCAGTTTGATCAGAATATTGAGGCTCGGGCCCGACGTGTCCTTGAATGGATCGCCTACCGTGTCGCCCACCACGCTCGCCTTGTGTGCCATGCCTCCGCCACCGCCGTGGTTACCCTCTTCGATATATTTCTTGGCATTGTCCCACGCGCCGCCGGCATTGGCCATGAAGATGGCCAACACGAAACCGGAGGCAAGGCCGCCGCAGAGCAAACCCATGACGCCTGCCACCCCCAATACGACACCAACGAGGATCGGCACCACGATGGCCAGCAGCGAAGGAAGGATCATCTCCCGCTGTGCCGCCTTGGTCGAGATGGAGATGCACCGCTCGTAGTCGGGCTCCGTCTCGCCGGTCAGGATCCCGACCGACTCGCGAAACTGCCGCCGAACCTCGTCTGCCATCTTGTGGGCTGCCCGCCCTACGGCATTCATCGTGAAGCCGCAGAAGAGGAAGGACATCATCGACCCGACAAAGATTCCCACCAAGACGGTCGGATTCATCAGATTGATGTGGAATGCCTCCATGAAATCGTAGAACGTGGCCGAGGCGACCTCCACCCCGTTGGGCAACTGCAGCTCGCCCGCCCGCACCATTACGATCTTGATCTCCTCGATATAGGAGGCCAACAAGGCGAGGGCTGTCAAGGCGGCCGACCCGATGGCGAACCCTTTGCCGGTGGCCGCCGTCGTGTTCCCTAACGCATCGAGGGCGTCGGTTCGCTTGCGGACGGTCGGCTCGAGGCCGCTCATCTGCGCATTGCCCCCGGCGTTGTCGGCAATGGGGCCGTAGGCATCGGTGGCCAGTGTGATGCCCAATGTCGAAAGCATCCCGACGGCCGCTATTCCGATGCCGTACAGTCCCATGGAAATATTACTTAAATCAAAGCCTGCCGCAAACAAAAACGAGAAGAGGATGCCGGCCACCACTGCCAACACCGGGATGGCGGTCGAGACCATCCCCAGACCGATGCCGCCGATGATGACCGTGGCCGGTCCTGATTCGCCCGCTGCCGATATCCGTTTCGTGGGAGAATAGGAGTGGGAGGTGTAGTATTCGGTCGCCTGACCGATGATGATGCCCACCAACAGCCCGACCACAACCGAGCAGGAGATCCCCAACCAGTTGGACAATCCTATTATATATAGTATACCGAACGTGGCCGCAGCTACCAGCAACGACGAGAGATGGGTGCCCCAACCAAGGGCCCGCAGCAGCTGTTTGGCGGTAGCCTCCTCGCGGGTCCGCACCAGAAAGATGCCCACCAGCGAGCAGAGCAGGCCGACGGCCGCCACGATCATCGGCGCAAACACCGCTTGTTTCTGCACCGTTGCCCCCTGCGAGGCAAAGGCGGCTGCGCCCAATGCCGCCGTAGCCAAAATCGAACCGCAGTAACTTTCGTAGAGGTCGGCCCCCATGCCCGCCACATCGCCTACGTTGTCGCCCACGTTGTCGGCCACGGTGGCGGGGTTGCGCGGGTCATCTTCGGGAATGTCCTGTTCCACTTTCCCGACAATATCGGCTCCCACATCGGCCGCTTTCGTGTAAATGCCGCCCCCCACGCGCGCAAACAGTGCTTGTGTCGAGGCGCCCATGCCGAAGGTCAGCATCGTGGTGGTGATGAAACTCATCTTGGTCACCGGGTCGAGGTCGATGCATGCATCCATCACCAAATACCAGAGCGAGATGTCCAGCAAGCCGAGGCCCACCACCACCAGCCCCATGACCGACCCGCTGCGGAAGGCCACGCGCAATCCGCTGTTGAGCGAGCGACGGGCCGCGTTGGCCGTGCGGGCGGAGGCATAGGTGGCTGTCTTCATGCCGAAAAATCCGGCCAGGGCAGAGAAGAAACCGCCCGTCAGGAAAGCGAACGGAACCCAGTGGTTCTGCAATCCGGCGAAAGCCATCAGCGAGAAAAGCACGCAGAGGCAAACGAACGCCACTGCCACCACTTTGTATTGTTGTTTGAGATAGGACATAGCCCCCCGCCGCACCACCGCGGCAATATGTTTCATGCGGTCGGTACCTTCCTCTTCGCGCATCATCTGTCGGAAGAAGAACACGGCAAATAAAAGGGCGGTCGCCGAGGCTATCGGCACGAGCCAAAACATCTTGTCAATGTTCATAGTTATACAGTTTTAGTAGTTATAAATTCCTGT
>CAVJQR010000099.1:0-9875 GCA_963651605.1 Agathobaculum sp. | reverse complement strand
GGAGGAACGTCAAAGGCTTCACCTACGGCAAAGGCATTTTCCAAAACCATTTTATACCATTTTTACTCTTTACATTAATACATATAACTATGAAAAGAAAAGCTAAACTAATTCAAGGGATGTGGCTGTCGGGGCTCTTATTGATTCCGATAGGAACGCTTGCGGAAACCACATCCTACAAGCAAGAAACGGGTGTAATGCAACAGGACGAGCGGGTGACGGGTGTCATAACCGACGGCACAGAGCCGATAGTCGGGGCTTCCATCATTCTCAAGGGAACAACGCGTGGCACCGTTTCCGACATGGATGGACGCTTTACATTGGATGGAGTCAAGAGCGGTGACGTGATCCAAATTTCGTACATCGGATACGTCACTCAAGAGATTCGCTACACAGGGCAATCGGTGTTGCGCATCAATCTGGCGGAAGACTCGCATGCCCTTGACGAGGTCGTGGTGACGGCACTCGGCATGAAACGTGAAGCGAAAGCCTTGGGTTATGCTATGACCGAAATAAAAAGCGACGATCTGAACGCCAACCTCATCAACCCGATCAGTGCCCTTCAGGGGAAAGTTGCAGGTATGGAGGTGTCATCGGGCGACGGTGGACTGTTCGGTTCGTCGCGTATCCTGATACGTGGAGCCTCCACTTTGAGCGACAACAACCAGCCCATCTATGTGGTGGACGGGGTTATTTTGGACAATGCCATCAAGAAAGGTGACGCAGACTGGTCGACAAACGACAACGACTGGGGTAATGAATTGAAAAACCTGAACCCCGACGATTTCGAATCGGTGTCAGTGTTGAAGGGAGCAGCTGCAACCGCCCTCTATGGATCGCGCGGTTTGAACGGTGCCGTGGTGGTGACCACCAAGAGCGGAAAGAGCCGAAAAGGGTTGGGCATCAACTTCACACAAACTTTCGGTATCGACCATGTCTATGGAGGACCGTCCTTCCAAAATGAGCGCGGCGACGGCTATATGTCGGGATACTTAAACTACAAATCATCCGGCAATATGCAAGATACCGAATCATTTTACCTGAATGCCAACGGTAAGCGCTCCGTAGCATGGGGCGGAGGTGTTTCATTTGGCCCGAAATTTGACGGACAATCGATTGAGTTTTACGACTATTCGACTGTGCCTTATTCGCCGATAAAGAACAATTTTGTCGATGCTTACGACAATGGCTTCAACAGCAATACGAACGTGTCGGTGCAAGGATCGAGCGATGTCACCTCGTTCTACACTTCGCTTTCGTTCAAACATGCCGACGGCAATACGCCCAACAACTCTTTCCAGCGCCTGTCATTTCTGGGGAAAGCCTCCTACAAAATATCGAAAGATGTAGAGATCGAGGCCGGTATTTCGTTTGCCAACTCCACCCCGACTCAGGGCGGTGAGAGCAATATCGGAGAGCGCTTCATCGACGGCTACTTTAGCCGTATGTACGACTCCCGCTACTGGCGCACGCGCTATAAGGGAACGCACGGCGGATTGGCAAGTACAGCCTACAACGACGAGTGGGGAAACGCTCCGGGAAAAGAAATTTGGTGGATGATCTATGAATATAAATATATCCAAAAGGAGACCTCCGTGCGCCCAAGTTTGAAGCTGACTGCCGACTTGACAAATTGGCTGAAGTTCACAGCCGAGGGCAATTACAATTACTATTATAAGCGCAACGAATCGAAAGAATTGGGTTCGGGCTATGCCATGGAGGGCGGTAAATATGCATTGGGGCAATACAGCAAAGAGCAAACCAACCTAAACGCCAACTTTTCATGGAATAAGGAGGTGGGCGACTTCACCGTCAACGGATTCATCCGTGGGGAGTACTACCACAATTTCGTACAGGAGATGTCACTGCAAACCGACGGTGGGCTGGTCGTACCGGGCAAGTTCTTTGTCGATAATTCAAAGAATGCTGTCAAATCATCGGGAAACATCTCGGGCGAGAAGACGATCCTGTCGTTGGCCGGCTTGGTGGCTTTCAGTTGGAAAGACCAACTCTTTCTGGATATTACCGGACGCAATGACTGGTCGTCCTCATTGGTGTATGCCGACAAGCACGGACACTATTCTTACTTCTACCCATCGGTTTCCGCTTCATGGCTGATTCATGAAACCTTCCGCGACCGGCTTCCGAGTTGGATCTCGTTCGCAAAGATCAGGGGGTCGTGGGCGCAGGTCGGAAACGATACGGATGCCTACCGCGTCAACTCCGCCTATACATTATATGGTATAGATAACACCTACGGATTACAGATACCGGACACCTACTACGATGCCAATCTGAAGCCGGAACGGAAGAACTCGTGGGAGGTGGGTCTCGACTGGCGCTTCATCCGCAATCGTATCGGTATCGACTTCACGTTCTATAAAGAAAATACGAAGGATCAGATTATGACCATCAGCGTACCGTCTGAGTCGGGTGTCAGCAACCAGTTGATCAATGCCGGTAACATCCAAAACAAGGGTGTCGAGCTGGCCATCAACACGACTCCTGTCCAAACGCGCGACTGGACCTGGGATTTGAACTTCACCTATACAAGAAACCGCTCGAAGATCGTATCGCTTCATGAGAATGTGGCGGACTACATCTCGCTTACCGGTTCTGCCACTTACGGAAATTACCGTATAAGCTCTGTGGCGGAAGTGGGCGGCGAATATGGCTTGCTGAAGTCGGATGCAGAACCACTGTATGATAGCAAGACCGGACTTCCGATCTTGGAGACAGCCTCCTACAACGGGCGCCACTCTGTTTTCTACAGCCGCTCGGGTGAGGTGCGCACGGTCGGTTCGATACAGCCCAAATTCCTCGGATCAGTGAACACCTCCCTCCGCTATAAGAACTGGAGCCTGCGGGCATCATTCGATATGCGCTTCGGAGGTATGGTTGCCATCTACGGATCCCACTACGGAACGGCATACGGCTATCTGAAAAACTCCCTGAAAGGGACTTCGAAAGAGCACGGAGGTATTACCTACACCTCGATATGGGATGGGCGCGAATATAACGATGGTATCATACCGGAGGCCATCATGCCGGGTGGAGTAACCATCAACACGCCGACCGGTACGTACACCATTGCCGAAGGAGGTGAACGGTATGCAGATCTGGTCGAGCGCAAGATTGTGGATCCGCAACATGCTTCATCGTGGAATTATTGGAACAACTCTTGGGGCCGTGCCGCCGTATGGAAGAACAACGATTGGTTCCATGAACTGAACTATATCGCCTTACGAGAAATTTCACTGAGCTATCGGATGCCCAACAAGATCGCCAACAAGCTGAAAGCATCCGGCATCAACCTTACCTTGACAGGACGCAACCTGGGTTATCTGCTGAATTCGCTTCCCAACAACTTCAATCCGGAATCACTTCGCGGTACCCAAGCCAGCCAGTTTATGATCCGTTCGGTTAGTCCGTATACGGCCAGCTATACATTTTCTATTAATGCAACCTTCTAACAGATGAAAATTATGAAAACATATAAACTATTCATAGCAGCGTTTATGATGGGGATCGCCTTGATGACAACCGGATGCCGCGATGATTTCTCGGAATTGAACCAGAATCCGTCCAACATCACGATCCCAGAGATCTCATTTTTGTTCGCTGAGGCCGTCAATCGGTTCGAACCTCAAGGCTATCTGGAGTACTATTATAATGCTCCGATGAAATATGATTGGTCAGGAATGGGGATCTCTACCGGTGGAGCATCTGAAAATATCCTGACGATGACGGTGGACGGCGATCAAAGCAGACAATACATCAGCGTGTTGCGTGTGGCGAAAGCCATCGAAGCTGAGCTGGAAAAACTCGATGAAGCTAATCGCACACAAAAACGGGGTTATGGAGCCGCTGCCAATGTGTTGAGCATCTATCTGGGAATCTTCGCCACCGACATGTATGGATCTATTCCTTACACCGAAGCTTGTCAGATGGCTTATGGTGGAACATTGACACCCAAATATGACTCGGTCGAGTCATTGTATGATTTGTGGCTGGACCAATTGGATGCAGCTATCACTGTTTTTTCCTCAGGCAATGTAGTAATGATTGCAAACGAAGACGTCGTATTCAGTGGAGATGCTGCAAAATGGGCAAAGTTTGCCAACTCGCTGAAGCTCCGTATTGCCGTCCGGCTGCTGACACAAAACGAGAACAAAGCCAAAGAGATTGCCAATGAAGTGGCCAACGCTTCGTGTGGTTATATCAATGATTTGAGCGAAGACGTCCGCTTCAACAAGGGCGAAGTGCGCTTGTCCGGAGATGAAGGATATGTAAACGACCGCATTTACCATTGGAGCAATGGCTTTACAGGGTGCGCCGGTCGCGAGACAGTGATCAACTTTATGGTAGATAACCGTGATCCGCGTGTCCGCTTCTTCTACAAGAAAAATGCATGGAACTCGAAAATCGTGCAAGGATTCTACGATGCCGGCCTCGAAATTCCAGAGTTTATTGAGAAAAATGTCGTGTCGAAGGTAGGAGCAGACGGCAAGAAGAAGTTCGTGAAATGGGGAGGACCGGGTGAGCCCTGGGTGCGTTACTACGGAATGACGGAAGCATGGATGGCAGGAAACGACAATACCGGCAAGTATCGTTGGTTTTTCCCCTCGACCTATACCAATGCTGACAAGGAACTGTATCTTCACAACAAGGAGGGAAAGAACCCGACTGGTTATACCGTTTACTCGGCTTTGAACCAGATGATGATCATCGGTCGTAACTATTCGGCAGCCGACCAAGTGTCAGCAGCAACTTTACCCGATGATACTTACACTTTTACGACGAGTAGCCGGCCGTGGACCGGCATGTATCTCAGTGCGGCTGAGGTGAACCTTTATCTAGCCGAGTTCGCCATGTTGAGCGGGCGCGAGGCAGACGCGAAGAATTTCTACGAAAGAGCGCTAAGCTTTTCCGTACAATCATACGATGCACTGGCGAAAGCCAACCAGATTGCCTACTACAGCGATGTGCAAGGATGCTTCGGATATGACCCGAACGAGGGTGCAATCGATTTACAAAAGGGAGAGATTGACACCATGATGAAGAGCGAAGCCTATGCTTTCACCGGATCGGCGGCTGAAAAGCTGGAAAAAATTTATCTGCAGCAGATGATACACTTCACACTTTATCCGAATGAGGTGTATGTCACCGCCCGTCGTTCGGGATATCCGAGCTATAACTCGAAGATTCTTCCGCGGATGAACTATGCTGAGATTGCCACCGACCGTATTCCTCGTCGCTTTCCGACGGGAGCCATTACGGACGATGATATCTCTGCCGATATAAGAAGAACAGCCTATGCAGAGCAAGGACTGACGGTCACCTCGTCGGGCATGTACAATACGGTACTCGCGTCCGAACGTTTGTGGGCCGACAAAAATGCACCGGCATGGGGTAGTGGAAAATAAAAAATAGCATTCATAGTTTCTGGAAAAGGGGAAAATGCAACAAGATGAATTGGCTCAAGGAAATGTGTTCGGCCCACTTTCTTCCGACTTCATCTTCGTTGCTTCCCCTTTTTAAAAATGATTTTAGAAAGAGGAATACTACCCATATGTGGACGTTATCCGTTCGTTTGGTTATATAAAAAGTATGCGTATGAAATTTTTTGTCGTTCTGTTTCTATTTTGTTGGAGCGCTTGCGGATACAGCTTTGCGCAACAATTCAAGCGAATCTTCCTTTTCGATGATTTCGTAGAGGCGAAGATCCAGTTCAGGAATCGGGGAGTATCCACCTCCCGACTGAACTACGATGCCTCCAACAAGACCATGCTTTTCTATCAGAGTGAGGAGATGAGGGAGCTGACCAGCCCATGGCAAATTGACACGGTTTCGTTCGGCGAACGGAAGTTCGTGCCCGCCTCAAAAGGTTTTCACGAGGTGGTACAGCTGAAGAACGGAACAGCTCATATCGACTGGCTGCTGAAAGAGGTGAACATCGGATCGAAAGGGGCACTGGGAGCCGTCACTCAGAGCAATGTCCACACGCTGCAGATGACGGATCTCGGATTGAATGCCGCCTCCATGTACACCCCTTACAAATGGCAAGAGCGAGGAAGCCAGGAAGTGTACCGAAGGAAAAGCGACAATACCTACTATTTTCAGATGAACGGAAAGCTGAATAAAGTCAAGAAAGTAAAGCATTTACAAAAGCTTTTCCCACTTCACAAAGAGACTATCCATCGTTTTGTAAAGGAGAATGGAATAGATATGAAAATTCCAGCCGAGGCACTCTATCTGATCGACTACTGCTTGGGCTTGGATCTACATTAGTTTTATATCGCTTAAAGGGGGATTTTCTCCCTTTTTTTGTACCTTTGACACTGGCGGAAGCCACCATGAAAATAATTCGAATATTCGATAATGATAATAAATACAATAAGCACCATGAGAAAAAATATCAGACAATGGACGGGAAAACAGATCGTTGGCACAATAACCATGATCAGTTTCCTCATGCCGATAGCCGTCAAAGCTCAACAACCTTTGTACAAACAGGCTACGGTTCCTGTTGAATATCGTATAAATGATCTGCTGGAGCGGATGACGATTGATGAAAAAGTGGCACAACTCTGCTGTCCAATGGGCTGGGAGATGTATACAAAAAAGGGAAAGAATGAAGTAACTGTTTCTGATCTTTTCAAAGAAAGAATGAAGAAAGCCCCGTTGGGGGCACTGTGGGCTGTACTTAGGGCCGATCCTTGGACACAAAAAACATTGGAAACGGGCCTCAACCCTGAGTTGGCAGCCAAAGCGATAAATGCCATCCAACGGTATGCCGTCGAAGAGACCCGCTTGGGTATTCCTTTGCTCATCGCCGAAGAGTGTCCGCATGGGCACATGGCCATCGGTACGACTGTCTTTCCAACGGCACTTCTTTCGGCCAGCACATGGGACAAACCCTTGATGACAGAAGTCGGTGAAGCCATTGCCCTCGAAGCTCGTCTGCAAGGTGCCAATATCGGATTGGGACCGGTGCTGGACATTGCCCGCGAGCCGCGCTGGTCGCGTGTGGAAGAGACCTTCGGAGAAGACCCAAGGCTGACGGCCGACATGGGGGTGGCTATGGTAAAAGGCATGCAGGGAAAGGTTCAAAACGACGGAAAGCATCTCTATTCTACCCTAAAACATTTTGCAGCCTATGGCGTTCCTGAATCCGGCCACAATGGGGCTCGCACCAATTGTGGCATGCGTCAGCTCCTTACAGAGTACATCCCTCAATTCAAGCAAGCAGTAGAGGAAGGGGTTGAGCTCATCATGACCTCATACAATGCGGTGGATGGCGTTCCTTGTACCGGTAACAAACAACTCCTGACCAATACCTTGCGAGATGAATGGGGGTTCAAAGGAGTGGTTATCTCTGATCTTTTCAGTATTGAAGGTATCGTCGGAATGCGAGCAGCTAAAGACGATAAAGAGGCAGCCACCAAATCATTGACGGCCGGCTTGGACATGGATCTTGGCGGCAATGCTTTCGGCAATAATTTAAAGACCGCCTACGAAGAAGGAAAGATAACCATAGAAGAATTGGATCGTGCCGTGGCTCGGGTCTTACGCCTTAAGTTTCAGATGGGGTTGTTCGAAAATCCTTACGTTTCACCTGAGCAAACCAAGGAGTCGGTTCGCTCAAAGGAGCATAAAGAGCTGGCCCGTCGTGTGGCCCGCGAAGGGGTCGTTATGCTCAAAAATGACGATATATTACCCCTTAGTAAAGAACTTCGTCGGATTGCGGTGATCGGTCCGAATGCCGATATGCCCTATAATCAACTGGGGGATTATACAGCCCCTCAAGAACGTAAGGAGATCACCACGGTACTTGATGGCATCCGTCAGGCTGTATCCAAGCAGACAGAAGTGACTTATGTCAAAGGTTGTGCTATTCGTGACACCATGCTGACCGACCTTCCTGCGGCCGTCTCTGCCGCCACTTCAGCAGATGTTGTGGTATTGGTGGTAGGAGGATCAAGCGCTCGTGATTTCGAAACAGAATATATCCACACAGGAGCTGCGACTGTTCCTGAGAAAGTGCAAACACTCCCCGACATGGATTGTGGTGAAGGATTCGACCGAAGCTCCTTGCGGCTGTTGGGAGATCAAGAAAAATTGCTGCAAGCGGTGGCCGCTACCGGTAAACCATTGGTCGTTATCTACATACAGGGTCGTCCTTTGAACATGAACTTGGCTGCAGAAAAAGCACAAGCTCTGCTGACGGCTTGGTATCCTGGCGAGCAAGGTGGAGCCGGTATTGCGGACGTTCTGTTTGGCGATTACGCACCTGCCGGTCGTCTTCCTGTTTCCATTCCTCGAAATGAGGGACAAATACCATTGTTCTATTCGCAAGACACTCACCGTGATTATATGGATGGTGCAGGAACTCCGCTTTATGCTTTCGGCCATGGATTGAGCTATACCCATTTCATTTACAGTGATTTAAGAATGGAAAAATCCGATGATATAGAGACGTTGCAAACAATTACCTGCACCATTACCAACAGTGGAGCCTGCGATGGGGATGAAGTTGTACAACTCTACATTGGCGATGAGGAGGCATCCGTAGCGCAACCGCCTATGCTTTTGAAGGCTTTCGAACGCATTTCTTTGAAGAAAGGAGAAAGCAAACAAGTTACTTTCCACCTGAAAAAGAGAGATTTGGCTCTCTATGATACGGATATGCATTATGTAGTGGAGCCGGGTGCTTTCAAAGTAATGGTCGGTGCTGCTTCGGATGATATCCGTTTGGAAGGAAAATTCGAATTGTAATCCGATTTCGATTGGTAGAGTAATCATGAAAAAACCACCACCGTAGGCATTGTTTCCTATGGTGGTGGTTCTCTTTTCTATACGTTATGCCTTTCGATCAATAGTTGGTATACCATACCGGACCCGGTTGGTTACCCATTTCGAAACTGATGGTATCCCCTTGCATGATCATATCGTGTGTGATATAGCTCTTGTCGTAAGGAGCACCGTTCACCTTGACCGATTGGATATAGATGTTTTCTTCGCTCACTCCGTTGGCAATTACCGTAAATGTCTTTCCGTTGTTCAGATGCAGTTTCACCTCAGGGAAGATTGGCGAACCGATTTCATACTGGCCGCTGATCGGATTGACGGGATAGAAACCCATCGCACTGAAGACAAACCATGACGACATTTGGCCGCAATCTTCATTTCCGCAGAGGCCATCCGGCCGACTTGTATAGAGCGTGTGCATCACTTGAGCCGCATATTTTTGTGTCTTCCATGGTTGTTTTGTATGATTGAAGAGATAGATTACATGGTGGCTCGGCTCATTTCCGTGAGCATACTGCCCGATCATACCCGTACTGAAGATGGGAAGCTTCGTGCGGTCGGTCGGTTCGAAGGTAAACATGCTGTCCAAACGTTCGGCAAACCGCTCTTCGCCTCCTGTCAGTGCGATGAGTCCGTCGATATCTTGCGGAACATACCAATAATATTGCCATCCGTTGCTTTCACATATATCTTCAATATAAGCTTCCGGGTCGTAGTTCGGAATAAAATCTCCCTTCGAATCACGCGGTTGCATGAACGATGTAGCCGGATTGAACGCATTGCGATAGTTTTGCGACCGCTTGTAGAATGTCTCGGCTATCTCGTTTTTGCCCATCGCCTCTGCCATTTTTGCAATGCAATAGTCGTCATATGCGTATTCCATTGTTTTCGACAACGACCAACTCTCTTGATCTGAAGGAACATAGCCATGCGATTTATAGAAACCGATACCCCTATAATCGTCGCGATCGGCCGAAGCGATACAAGCTTTGAGTGCTTCCTCTGCATCGAAATGGCTGATGCCTTTCAGATAAGCGTCAACGATTACCGGCACGGCATGGTAT
>CAVJQR010000098.1:0-9910 GCA_963651605.1 Agathobaculum sp. | reverse complement strand
CGGTTTTTTCTTTGATTTTTTTACAAAAAGCGCATGAAAAGTTGGAAAATAAAAGAGAAATGAATATATTTGGGAGAACATATTCTTTTAAAACGACAAGATGACTATGGATACGCGATTTTTAGGATTGATTGAGACAAGCATCAAGGCACACTGGGCATTGCCCGTCTTTTCAGACATCAACGGTGCCACCTACCACTATAACGAGTTCGCTCGAAAGATGGAAGAGCTGCACCTATTGCTGGAAAAGGCCGGGATTGCCACGGGCGAACGGATCGCCATCGTAGGCAGCAACTCCGCACACTGGGCCATCAGCTTCTTTGCGACTCTCACCTACGGCGCGGTGGCCGTCCCTATCTTGCACGAATTCAATACCGATAATATCCACCATATCGTACGTCACTCGGAGTCGAAAGTGCTCTTCGTCTCCGCTTCCGGTTGGAGACAACTCTACCTCACGGCCATGCCCGGTGTGGTATTGGTGATTCGGATCGATGATTTCGCGGTGCTCTACAGCCAAATACCTGAAATGGCAGCCTACGTAGCCGATATACCCCGCATGTTCGGGGAGAAATATCCCGACTTCACCCCTGAGTCTATCCACTATTTCATAGAGCAGCCCGATGATCTGGCCGTTTTGAGCTATACGTCCGGCACCACAAGCTCATCGAAAGGGGTGATGATCCCCTATCGCAGCCTATGGAGCAACACCCTTTTTGCAGCCGACAATCTTGGTTTTATCCATGCCGGCGACCCGATCGTCTGCTTGCTCCCGATGGCCCACATGTATGGTCTGGCCTTTGAAGTACTGAACTCGGTCAACAAGGGGTGTCATATCCATTTTATCAATGGAAAGCCCGTACCGTCGGTGGTATTGAAAGCCTTCCAAACGTACCACCCCCGACTTGTTTTGGCCGTTCCGTTGATTATTGAGAAGATTGTCAAGGCAAAGATTTTCCCGATAATCCAAAAGAGTTCTATTAAACTATTACTTCAAGTTCCAATCGTTAACGCGCTTATACGCAAAAAGATAAAGAAACAGATAGAAGAGGCTTTCGGCGGCGCATTTGAAGAAGTCGTATTGGGCGGGGCAGCCTTGAGTAAGGAGGTCGAACAGTTCTTGCATTCGATCCGTTTCCGCTACACCGTCGGGTATGGAATGACCGAGTGCGGCCCCTTGATTGCCTATGCCCAATGGGATCGGTTCAAGCCCGAGTCGGTGGGCCGGGTGGTCGACCGCATGGAGGTCCGCATCGATTCCCCCAACCCGCAACAGCAAGTGGGCGAGATATGGGTACGTGGCACCAACAATATGTTAGGTTACTACAAGAACCCCGAGGAGACGGCGGCAGTCATGGCCGACGACGGCTGGATGAAAACCGGCGACTTGGGTATTCTTGACCATGACGGCAACCTTTTCATCAAAGGACGCTGCAAAACCATGATTCTCAGCTCGAACGGGCAGAACATCTATCCCGAAGAGATCGAGAACAAACTGAACAACATGCCATTGGTGGTCGAGTCGTTGGTGGTATCCGACAACGTCAAACTCAGGGCATTGATCTATCTCGACTGGAAACAGATCGAGCAAGAGCAGCTCACGGACGAAAAGCTGAACGCCATCATCAAGGGATACCTTGCCCAAGTCAACAAGAGTATTCCCCGCTACTGCCAACTTTCGCAGTTCACTTTGATGAAAGAGGCGTTTGAGAAGACCCCGAAACAGAGCATCCGCCGCTTCCTCTATCAGCCCAAAACAGAGGATTGACCGAGCCGGTTCTTAGAGGTTGTCCGGTGGTTCATGATGAAATTCCGGACGGCCTCTAAAAATATGCCCGCCGTCCCATAGGAATATCGCATTTTTTCATTACTTTTGTTGCTTGATATATAATGTCTCTCCTTCAACATTGGGTGGAGAGGATAGAACTAAATCCATAAGAATGGCTTCAAAAGTTACAAAAACAGTATTACTTCTATTTTGGTCACTGTTCGCCCTCGGAATCGGCGCAGTCTACTTATTGTTTACCGCTATTGCAAACGGTTCGATAGGCTACATGCCTCCTGTCGAACAGTTGGAGAACCCCATCGACAAATATGCATCGCAGGTCATCTCGTCCGACGGGAAAACGTTGGGCAGTTATGCCCATAGTTCCGACAATCGTATCTATGTTACCTACAACGACTTGTCGCCCGAATTGGTACAGGCCCTGATCGCTACGGAGGATGTCCGCTTTGCCGAGCACAGTGGTATCGATGCTATCGGTCTGATCCGCGCCATCATCAAGCGTGGCGTGCTGATGCAGAAGAGCGGCGGTGGCGGCAGTACCATCTCGCAGCAGTTGGCCAAGCAGCTTTTCTCGCCGAGTGCCGACAACGTGATGGAGCGCCTCTTCCAGAAACCGATCGAATGGGTGATTGCCGTCAAGCTCGAACGCTACTATACGAAGGAAGAAATCATCAATATGTACCTGAACAAGTTCGATTTCCTGTACAATGCCGTCGGCATTCAATCGGCTGCCAGCGTCTATTTTGGGAAGACCCCTAAGACATTGAAGACGGAAGAGGCCGCGACACTGATCGGTATGTGCAAAAATCCTTCCTATTTCAACCCGGTTCGCCACAATGAACGTACGCGCGGCCGCCGTAACACGGTGCTGAACCAGATGTACAAGGCGGGCTATCTTACCAAGGCAGAGCGCGATTCGTTGACGGCACTTCCGCTGAAGGTGCACTTCACACGTCTCGACCACAAAGAGGGCTTGGCCCCCTATTTCCGTGAATATCTTCGCATGGTGCTGAATGCCAAGAAGCCGAAACGAAGCAACTATGCTTCCTGGCAAGGACAGAAATATTCGGAAGACTCGC
This sequence comes from Agathobaculum sp., assembly GCA_963651605.1. Lineage (GTDB taxonomy): Bacteria > Bacteroidota > Bacteroidia > Bacteroidales > Tannerellaceae > Parabacteroides. Next base: position 7,045 of record CAVJQR010000098.1, on the reverse strand, counting down.
TGGCGTGGGAAACCAATCCCCTTTACGGTTGGTGCAACAAGAACAAACGGGCCGACGGCGAGTTCTATAATCTCTATACCGATGGTCTGAAAATCTATACGACCATCGACTCCCGCATGCAACAATATGCCGAAGAGGCGGTCAAAGAGCACATCGGCGGCACCCTTCAACCACAATTCTTCAAGGAAAAGAAGGGACGCAGTTATGCCCCCTTCTCGAAAGACTTGCGACAGGGCGAGATCGATACGATTCTGACACGCGCCATGCATCAGACCGACCGCTACCGTTGGATGAAAAAGAACGGCATGAAGGAGGCCGAGATGCGCAAGGTATTTGACACCCCTGTCGAGATGCGTGTCTTCTCCTGGAACGGCCCGGTCGACACCGTCATGAGTCCGATGGATTCTATCCGTTACCACAAGAGTTTCCTCCGCACGGCGTTCATGTCAATGGATCCGCATAACGGCTATGTAAAGGCTTATGTGGGCGGCATCGACTACAACTATTTCCAATATGATATGGTCAATGGCGGGCGCCGTCAGATCGGATCGACCATCAAACCATACCTCTATTCTTTGGCGATGAATGCAGGCTTTTCTCCCTGCGATGAGATACTGCATGTCCAACCGCAGCTGAAGGATTACAACGGACGGTTGTGGGTTCCGAGAAACTCAAGCAAGAAGCGGATCGGCGAAATGGTGACAATCCAATGGGGTCTGCAGAACTCCGACAACTGGATCACGGCCTATCTGATGGGGCAGCTCTCCCCTTACGAGTTTGTGGATCTGCTCCACTCCTACGGATTGCAGGGACAGATCGACCCGGTGATCTCTGTTTGTCTCGGATCGGCCGATGCCTCTGTGGGCGAGATGGTCAGCGGTTACTCCACTTTTGCCAACCGAGGTATCCGCGTTGAGCCACTGTTCGTGACCCGCATCGAGGACTCGTACGGAAATACCATCGCCAACTTCACCCCACAGATGAAGGAGATCCTGAATGAAAGCACCACCTACAAGATGCTTCATATGCTGCGCAGCGTGATCGATGGCGGTACCGGCGGCCGAATCCGCGGACGTTACAAGATCCAGGCGCCGATGGGTGGCAAGACCGGTACGACGCAGAACAACTCCGATGCGTGGTTTATGGGCTTTACTCCCAACCTTGTCTCCGGTTGTTGGGTTGGAGGCGAAGAGCGCTCCATCCACTTCGACCGTATGGACTACGGACAAGGAGCCGCTGCTGCCCTTCCTATCTACGGATTGTACATGCAAAAGGTATATGCCGACAAGTCATTGGGCTACACCGAGCAGGAGAATTTCGAAGTTCCTGAGGAGTACAGCGACCCTTGTAGTAACAATTCGTCAGAAGGATCAGCAAGAAACACTGGAAATTCAGCAGGCGGCATTGACGAATTGTTCGAATAATTTCGTATATTTGCAAAAGTTCATTCAAAAACATACAGTATGATTAATCGAGAATTGATATGTCCGAAGAGCATTGTCGTGGTGGGTGGATCCAACAATATCCACAAACCGGGCGGTTGCGTGGTGAGAAATCTGATCGAAGGCAAGTACAACGGAACGTTGATCGCCGTCAATGCCCACGAAACCGATGTGCAAGGAATCAAATCCTACCCTTCGGTTCACGATATACCCGAGACAGAGCTGGCCATCATTTCCATCCCCAGCCACGCCTGTCTGGATGCCATCACCGTTTTGGCTCAACAAAAAGGGGTGAAGGCGTTCATTGTGGTCACGGCCGGATTCGGTGAAGAGACCCCCGAAGGGGCAGCTATCGAGGAGGAAATCCTGAAGGTTGTCAACGAAGCCGGTGCCTCTCTGATCGGTCCCAACTGCATCGGTCTGATGAATATCCATTACCATGGTGTCTTCAGCCGACCCATTCCGGAATTCAATCCGAAAGGTGTCGATTTTATCTCGAGCTCCGGCGGAACGGCCCTGTTCATTATAGAATCATCCTTGAGCAAAGGGTTGCTTTTCTCGTCAGTTTGGTCGGTAGGCAACTCGAAGCAGATTGGAGTCGAGGAGGTTTTGGAATATATGGACCGCACCTTCAACCCAAATGTCGACTCGAAAATCAAAATGCTCTACATCGAGCAGATCAAGAATCCGGACAAGTTCCTTTACCATTCGGCATCACTCATCCGAAAAGGGTGTCGCATTGCCGCCATCAAGGCGGGCAGTACCGACTCCGGCAAGCGCGCAGCCTCATCACATACGGGTGCCATTGCCAGCTCTGACTCCGCCGTCGAAGCCCTTTTCCGTAAGGCCGGCATCGTCCGCTGCTACAGTCGTGAGGAATTGGCCACGGTTGCTTGTATCTTCACCCTCAACGAGGTGAAAGGAAAGAACTGTGCTGTCATCACCCACTCGGGTGGTCCGGCTGTCATGTTGGCGGATGCCTTGACCAAAGGACACCTGAACGTACCCGATCTGAACGGCGACATTGCCGAAGAGCTGAAAGCACAGCTCCTGCCGGGCTCGGCTGTCGGCAATCCGATCGACATCTTGGCGACAGGTACTCCCGACCAGTTGGGCTTGACTATCGACTATTGCGAGAATCGCTTTGACAATGTGGACCTGATGATGGTCATCTTCGGATCACCGGGTCTCTACAAGCTCTACGATGCCTTCGAGGTATTGCACAAGAAGATGGAAGAATGCAAGAAACCGATCTTCCCGATCCTGCCGTCGATCGTCACGGCCGGCCCGGAAGTGCAGAGTTTCATCAAACGAGGTCACGTCAACTTCTCCGACGAGGTTACCCTTGGCACCGCATTGGCCCGTGTTTTGAACACCCCGAAGCCCGCCGGTACGGATATTCAACTCTACGAAGTGGATGTTCCTGAGGTACGTCGTATCATAGAACAGCTGCCCAATGAGGGATACCTTAACCCGGAAGATACCAAAAAGCTGTTGCAAGCGGCCAATATCCCGATGGTCGAGGAGTTCGTTTCCGACGACAAAGAGGCACTTCTCCGGTTTGCCAATAAGGTACACTACCCGGTGGTGGCCAAGGTTGTCGGCCCGATCCATAAGAGTGATATGGGGGGTGTGGCGCTGAACATCAAGAGCGACAAGCACCTTTTGCTCGAATATGAACGGATGATGCACTTGCCTAATGTCACAGCCATCATGATCCAGCCGATGTTGAAGGGGAAGGAACTCTTCCTCGGTGCCAAGTATGAAGACAAGTTCGGGCACATTGTGTTCTGCGGCTTGGGAGGAATCTTTGTGGAGGTCCTGAAGGATGTCAGCTATGGTCTGGCCCCTCTCTCCTACAATGAGACATTCTCCATGATCCGCTCCCTACGCAGCTACCCGATCATCAAGGGGACCCGCGGGCAGAAGGGCATCGACGAGCAGCAATATGCCGATCTGATCGTCCGTCTCTCGACACTGTTGCGTTTCGCTACCGAGATAAAAGAGATGGATATCAATCCATTGATTGCCACCGACCACGGTATTTTTGCAGTCGATGCACGTATCCGAATCGAAAAATAAATGGTTAAAACTATAATCACAAGAACATGAAAAAGAGATCAATCTTCGTCACATTACTTCTTGCCGTCGGGTTCTGCCTGAGCAGTTGCGTCACTCCTCACACCAAGAAGGAGAACGGCATTCGGTTCGATTCTATCCAAGTGGAGCGAATCTCCCATTTCTACGACAAGGAAGAGTACCCCTATTGCGAACTTCATCTCAACTTTGTCTATCCGGCATCGGGCGATGCCGCTATGTTGGACAGCATCCAACGGTTCTTTACCTCTGCCTTTTTGGGAGATGACTTGATGAATCTCCCCCCCAAGGAGGCCATCGAACAATTTGCCGACGAGTATGTCAAAGAGTACCGGAGCATGGAATCGGATTTCGAGGAAGAGAATGTCGACAACGATATCTACAAGGTTCAATATATGTTCACCAAAGAAGCTTCGACAACCATCCTATTCAATCAGGACGGCTTGCTCTCCGTCGCCTTCGACAGTGACGACTATACCGGTGGCGCACACGGCTTTCACGGTACAGGCTATACCGTCATGGATGTCGCAACATGCCATATTCTGAAAGAGGAAGAAATATTTGTGGACAATTACCGGGAGGCACTGACCAAGATCATCGTAGACCAACTGATGAAAGACAACGAGGTGACGGAACCGTCACAACTGGAAGATGTCGGATTCTTCAGCGTGGAAGACATTGCCCCCAACGACAATTTCTATATCGATGAGAAGGGTATCGTCTATCTCTACAATCAATATGAGGTGGCACCCTATGCCTTGGGGCAGATCAGTGTGCGCCTTTCATTCGAACAAATCGAACTGTTGCTGCGCGAAGGCACACCGGTAGCCGACCTCTGCAAGTATTACAAGTAAAAAAAGCATCATCTCCCGTATGGAAACAATGGAAAATGAAAACAATTCGGCGGAGATTGTCCGCCGGCAACTCGATACTCTCTACGGCTATTTTCCGCACCTGTCGGAAACGCAACGCCAACAATATGCGGCCTTGTACGACCTTTATGCCGACTGGAATAGCAAGATCAATGTGATCTCTCGCAAGGATATAGACAACCTGTACCTGCATCATGTACTTCACTCGTTAGGAATCACGCAGATGCTCTGCTTCCGGGACGGATCGAAGGTGATGGACCTCGGCACGGGTGGCGGCTTTCCCGGCATTCCCTTGGCCATCTATTTCCCCCATGTGCAGTTCCATTTGGTGGACAGTATCGGCAAGAAGATCAAGGTGGGGCAAGCGGTAGCCGAAGCCATCGGCTTGAAGAATGTCTCCTTCCGCCATTGCCGTGCCGAAGAGGAGAAACAACAATTTGACTTCGTGGTGAGCCGTGCCGTCATGCCCTTGGCCGATCTGGTCAAGATCGTGCGGAAGAACATCCAAAAAGAGCAACGGAACGCCCTCCCCAACGGCTTGATCTGCCTGAAAGGTGGCGAGCTCCAACACGAGATACTTCCTTTCAAGCATCAAGCGATGGCACAAGAACTCTCCGAGACCTTCAAGGAATCCTATTTTGAAACGAAAAAAGTGGTTTATTTGCCGTTATGATCCAATTGAAAAGTTTCATGGTCAACTGCTTTGGTGAGAACTGTTACCTGCTTTCCGACGAGACAAAAGAGGCCGTCATCATTGATTGTGGCACCTCCACTCCCGGCGAAGAGCAGAAGATCTCCTCATTCATTGCCGACCGGCAGCTGGTGTTGAAACACCATCTCTGCACCCATGTCCATGGTGATCACCTATTGGGCGCCCATTTCATCTATACGAAATACGGTCTCTTGCCCGAAGCCGGTGAGGAAGATATCGAACAGATGCCCGGCATCCGCGAACAGGCCCGGCTCTTAGGCTTGCCCGTTCCACCGGAAGATCTGCCGTTCGGCCGCGCTTTACGGGATGGCGACCGCATCGCATTCGGCTATTCGGAGTTACAAGTATTGGCTGTTCCGGGTCACTCCCCCGGAAGCATGGCCTTCTACTCTCCTACGGACAAGTTCGTCATCGTGGGCGATGCCCTTTTTGCCGGCAGCGTCGGACGAAGTGACTTCTGGGGAGGAAGCCAAGAGCAGCTGATTGAAGCGATCGAAGAGCGACTGATGACCCTGCCCGATGAGACGAAAGTCTATCCGGGACATGGACCTTCGACCACCATTGCCTACGAAAAATTGCATAATCCTTATATAAACTAAAACACATCAATATCATGGATACAACGAAATTTGTTAATCGCCACGTTGGCATCGCAGCAGAAGAGCTGCCGGAGATGCTGAAGACGGTCGGCGTTGGCTCGTTGGACGAGCTGATTGATCAAACCATTCCGTCAGATATACGTCTGAAACACCCCATCAACCTACCCGAACCCATGACGGAACGCGAATTTGCCGAGCACATCAGTGAATTGGCTTCGAAGAATGAGGTCTATACATCTTATATAGGAATGGGCTGGTATGATACGGTTTGCCCCGCCCCCATCCAGCGAAACGTCTTTGAAAATCCGGTATGGTACACCTCTTACACACCGTATCAGGCCGAGGTTTCGCAAGGGCGTTTGGAAGCTTTGTTGAATTTTCAGACCGTCATTTGCGACTTGACCGGGCTCCCTTTGGCCAACTGCTCACTACTCGATGAAGCCACGGCGGCGGCCGAGGCCATGACCATGTTCCACGGAGCAAGAAGCCGTGCCCAAGTGAAGGAAGGAGCCAATACATTGTTTGTCGACAACTCCCTCTTCGCCTCCACACTGGCCGTGATCCATACCCGCGCCATTCCGCAAGGCATCAAGATCGTGACGGGCGATTATGCCACGTTCCGGTTCACTTCAGACGTGTTTGGAGCCATCGTACAGTTTCCGAATGCCGACGGATCGGTCGAAGACTATAGAGCCTTTATCGAAACGGCCCATGCCAACGGTACGAAAGTGGCCGTGGCTGCCGATCTGATGAGCCTCGTTTTATTGACTCCTCCGGGTGAATGGGGTGCCGATGTAGTGTTCGGCAGCAGCCAACGCTTCGGCATTCCGATGTTCTACGGAGGACCATCGGCTGCTTATTTCGCCACAAAAGAGGAATACAAACGCGCCATTCCGGGCCGTATCATCGGTATTTCGAAAGATGCCTACGGGCGTCCGGCCTACCGACTGGCCTTGCAGACGCGCGAACAACATATCAAACGCGAAAAAGCGACCTCCAATATCTGTACGGCGCAGGCACTCTTGGCTACGATGGCGGGCTTCTATGCCGTCTATCACGGAGCAGAAGGATTGAAAGATATTGCGAGCCGCATCCACTCCATGGCCGGGTTCCTGGCACAGGAATTGGAAAAATTGGGTTACAAACAGCTGAACAAAAACTATTTCGACACGTTGCTCATCGAACTTCCCGCCAACGTTTCGCTTCGAGTCTTGAACGAAACGGCCCTCGATTGCAAAGTAAATCTGCATTACTTCGACAATGGCATGGTAGGTATCAGCGTAGACGAGACCACCCAACCGACCGATATCGGTGTGTTGCTCT